>CBFDBS010000239.1:0-4293 GCA_965603105.1 uncultured bacterium | reverse complement strand
GTCCGCCAGCAGGGCACGATTTTTATCGGCGGCCCTCCTTTGGTCAAGGCGGCAACAGGCGCCGACGTGTCGGATGAGGATTTGGGCGGTGCGGATGTCCACTGCCGCATTTCTGGAGTCTCCGATTACTATGCCCGCAATGACGAGCACGCCCTGGGAATCGCCCGGAACATCGTGGAAACCCTGGATCCGCCCAGGAAGTTCGAGCTGGATAGGGCCGAACCTGAGGACCCGTATTACGATCCTCAGGAACTCTACGGCATCGTTCCCCTGGATGTCCGAAAGCCGTACAACATCAAGGATATCATTGCCAGGCTGGTCGATGGCAGCCGTTTCCAGGAATTCAAGGAGCTGTATGGACAGTCTCTGGTCTGCGGATTCGCCAGGATTATGGGTTATCCCGTCGGAATTGTGGCCAATAATGGGGTTTTGTTCTCTGAGAGTGCTGTCAAGGGAGCCCACTTTGTCAGCCTGTGCGCCATGCGTAAGATTCCACTCCTTTTCCTTCAGAACATCACCGGCTTCATCGTCGGCAAGCAGTACGAGCACGGCGGCATCGCCAAGGATGGAGCGAAAATGGTTCATGCCGTGGCCAATGCCGATGTGCCCAAAATCACACTGATCGTCGGCGCTTCCAATGGAGCGGGAAATTATGCCATGTGCGGCCGGGCCTATGCTCCCCGCCTCCTCTGGATGTGGCCCAATGCCCGGGTCAGCGTGATGGGAGGTGAGCAGGCGGCCAACGTTTTGGTTACGGTCAAAGAGAACAGGCTGCAGCAACAGGGCAAGGAAATGAGCGAAGAAGAAAAGCAGAAACTGATGGCACCCATCCTGGCCAAGTATGAACACGAGGGGAGCCCTTATTTCAGCACCAGCCGGCTCTGGGATGACGGGATTATCGATCCCTTGGAGACGAGGGAGGCGCTCGCTCTGGCCATTTCTATGAGCCTGAATGCGCCGATCCCCGACTACAAGGTGGGTATCTTCAGGATGTGAGATGGACAGCAGAGCCTACGAGACCATCCGAATCGAAAAGAAGGACAGGGTTGCCTGGCTGTTTTTTAACCGGCCGGAAGTTCATAACGCTTTCAACGCCGTGCTGATCCGGGAGATGACGGATGCCGTCAACAGACTGAGCCAGGATGAATCTGTTAGAATTCTTGTCTTAACCGGAACGGGGAAGTCCTTCTGTGCGGGAGCGGATCTGAACTGGATGCGTGAGATCGTCGATTATTCCTATGAGCAGAATCTGGAAGAGTCGACAGCCCTGGCTGAGGTCTTATCCATGATATTTTCCCTGCCCAAGCCAACAATCGCCATGGTCAACGGCTCGGCCATTGGTGGCGGGACGGGCTTTCTATCGGCCTGTGATATAGCGGTGGCAGCCGAAGAGGCCGTGTTTGGATTGAGCGAAGTGAAAATCGGATTGGTCCCTGCGGCCATATCTCCTTATGTGATCAGGAAGATAGGGGAGAGCAAAGCGCGGGAGTACTTCCTGACCGGAAGGCGAATCTCTGCCGTCAAAGCTCAGGAGATTGGGCTTGTCAACGAAATCGTTCCAGGAGAGGATTTGCAAAAGGCGGTCGACAATTTGATCAAGCTTCTCCTGACTTCGGGTCCTGAGGCTATCGCCAGCTGTAAGGAGCTGATCTTCAATGTGCCTCTCATGACCATGGACGAAGCCAAAGAATACACGGCCAAAATGATCGCCGGCCTGAGAATCAGTGAGGAAGGTCAGGAAGGGATGGCTGCTTTTCTCGAAAAAAGAAAGCCCAAATGGGCCCAGAGCAAAATCAAATGAAGAGAAGTTCCTTCATTGACAGCGAACCGATAGAAAGAGCGGAAAAATGTTCAAAAAGGTTTTGATCGCCAACAGGGGTGAAATCGCCGTCCGGATCATCAAAGGATGCCGGGAACTGGGAATTGCGACCGTGGCCGTTTATTCAGAAGTCGACCGCAAGAGTCTTCATGTTCAAGCTGCGGATGAGGCTGTGTGTATCGGTCCGCCGCCTGCCGTGGAGAGCTACCTGGATATGGAGCGGGTGGTAGATGCGGCACTTCAAACGGGAGCGGAGGCCATCCATCCCGGATACGGTTTTCTGGCCGAAAATGCTCAATTTGCCAGGCTGTGTGAGGATAAAAAAATCGTTTTTATCGGCCCCAATTCCAGGGCCATGGAACTGGTTGGCGATAAGATCCGGTCACGGCAAACCATGGAGAAGGCCGGCATCCCTATCATCCCCGGAATGAAGGGCATCCACGAGGATGAGGCCGCCTATCTGACCGAAGCAGGGAGCATCGGCTATCCGGTGATGATCAAAGCCTCTGCCGGCGGCGGGGGCAAAGGCATGCGGGTTGTCCATGATGAAAAAGACCTACTGTCTGCCCTTGAATCGGGGAAGAGAGAGGCCAAATCCGCGTTTGGCGATGAGTCAGTTTATTTGGAAAAGTACATCGAAGAGCCCAGGCATGTGGAATTCCAGGTTCTTGCCGATAACTTTGGCCACACCGTCCATCTTTTTGAGAGAGAGTGTTCGATACAGAGGCGGCACCAGAAGATTGTCGAAGAATCGCCTTCTCAGGCTCTGGATCCGGAGCTCAGGGATCGGATGGGGAAGACGGCCAAAAAAGTGATGCAGGTTTCCGGCTATAACAACGCCGGGACCGTAGAATTTCTTCTCGACAAAAACAAGAATTTTTACTTTCTGGAAGTCAATGCACGGCTTCAAGTGGAGCATCCCGTCACCGAACTGATCACCGGAGTGGACCTGGTTCACCAGCAGTTGAAAATGGCATCAGGGGAGAAGCTGGCTCTGAGACAGGAAGATATAGAGCAAAATGGGCATGCCATCGAATGCCGCATCTACGCCGAAGATCCCATGTCCAATTTTTTGCCCTCTCCCGGGAGAGTGCTTTATCTCAAAGAGCCCAGCGGGCCGGGGATCAGGCTTGACGGAGGGATATACGGCGGATGGGAAGTCCCGATTTATTATGATCCAATATTGGCCAAGCTCATCGTTTGGGCGGAAAACAGGGATCAATCATGCCGGAGGATGCTCAGCGCTCTCGACGACTATGTGATCCTGGGGATCCGGACGACCATCGATTTTCTCAAAGAAGTGATCGGGCATCCCAGTTTCAGGGCGGGGCAGACGACGACCGGTTTTATCAGTCAATACTTCCATGGCTGGGAGGGCAGAGAAAAGGCGGCGGATGTCTCCAAACTTGCCTTGCTGGCTGCGGCATTCGACTCTATGGACAGGACACATGCTTCCGCGGATCTTCCTGGGGGAAAGAAAACAGACTTTTCTCCCTGGCAGTCACTGGGGAAATGGAGCATAGGAGGAGGCGGATCTAGTGGAATTTGAATTTATGCTAGACAACAAACTGCGGAAGATTTCTCTGGAAAAAAAAGAAGGAGTGTATAGGTTCAGGGAAGGGGAGGAGTCTTTCGAAGCCGATATTCAAACCATCACGCCGAATATCATTTCCATCCAGGTCGGCAGTGCCACACACCTGATTTATCTGGCAAAAGATAGAGGCAAGCGGTATGTCCAGGCCGAGGGGCAGGAATTCGTTCTCTATGAGCCATCTCAGGACACAAGGGAAGGATTTGATGCTGCCGAAGGGAATTCTCAGGAGGACATGCTCGTTGTCAAGACTCCCATGCCGGGAAAAGTGATAATGATCAATGTCAAGGAATCGGAAGAAGTCAGAAAAAACCAGACTTTGGCGGTTGTGGAAGCCATGAAGATGGAGAACGAGATCAAGTCTTCCGTTGATGGCTTTGTGAAGAAGATCCACTGCAAACCCGGCGATCTAGTCGAAACAGAAAAACCTCTCATCGAACTCTCCCTCCCCGAATAATCGGGGTCAGGCTTTGAAAACTTTGAAAACTTTGATAACTTGGATAAAAATATCTAAAAAAGAATTGGACGATCCATCTCAATAAGATTTAGACGATCCAGAACAAGAATCCCTGTCTTTTCATTGCCATTATTTAATTTTATTCCCTGGCCTGACCAATTCATGAACTTGGCCGCATTAAATTCATTCTTATTTGTTGTCTAAATATTGTTTGAGTTTTTGCCAAAGCCCAGTTTTCCTTGTGAATAATCCAAGTGAGTTATATTCATTGTGGATTGTCAGAGTTATCAAAGTTTTCAAAGCCTGACCCCAATTTTTGATCTCAATTTTCTTGTTTTTTTGCTCTTTTTCTTGTGAGGAAATGGGTATACAATTAAAGATAGGCTCAGGTGGACCGGCTGGAAATGAGGTAAAAAAGAGCTGCCG
>CBFDBS010000238.1:0-4318 GCA_965603105.1 uncultured bacterium | reverse complement strand
ATTGGCTACCAGGGCGGCAATAACTGCTTTTTTGTTGTCTTTCTGCATGCTTCTCTAGCACTCACAAAAACTCTTCAGGCTAATCAGGCACATCTCTCGGATAGGTGCTTTTTGCCCTATCAGCCTTTGTTAAATCGATCTCACAAGTGAGAAAGGGAAAATCCTGTGAAGTGACACCCATCATGCCACCATCAGGCTCTATGATCCAGCCCTGTCCTCCCAGGTCAGATTTATGCCCGGGGGGAGCCACACGGTTTGATGATAGACAAAAAGCGCCGGATACAACCGAGGCTGCCCGGCCGGCCACAAGCCACTTCTCCAATGTGCTTCTAGGCGTTGCCCTGGGACAGACCAGAATTTGGGCGTTTTGCTTTCCATACTGACGGGAACGTTCGAAAAACCAGAGGTCGGAGCAGATGAGGAAGCCGACAGCGGCCGTTCCGCACTCGACAGCCATAAACTTCCCATCACCCCGGGAATACCAGGATGCTTCCCAATATCCTTCTTCATCGGGAAGATAGTGTTTGGTATGAGCAGGGCGTAAACCCTCATGAATGTCCCAGACAAAACCCCGGTTCACACGCCGGCCATCGGAGTCCTCCGGGCGGGTGCCCAGGACACGGGCGGGTGACAGTTCCGCAAAACGGCGGATGCAATCCTTGTGGGCCTCAATGGCCTTCTCCCATAGGATTTCATCGTACTCACGCTGTCCGAACAACCAGGGAAAAAAGGGCATCTCAGGAAGAAGCACCAGATCGCTTCTCTCTAGCCGAACATGCCGGACAAGGTTCTCCCAGTCTTCGGAAAAACGCTCCTGTTCATCGTTCAGTTCACAGACTGTTACTCTCATTTTCACATTTCCAGAACGGATTTTTGTATCTCCAAGAAACATTTAAGCGGAATTCGGCGGGTTTGACAAGGGATAAGACGCCCCTGCGTTGATTAACTCATTTTTTTCTCTTATAATGCATATCTCTTTTATCCCGATAGGAGGAAGAAGAGAGGAGGCGACATGAAAAAAGCAATTCTTCTTCTGATAGTACTTGCTCTAGTTTCCGGACTCAATGCCCAAACCGCAAAATTTCTGGCCGGCTTTAATCTTTCCAATTACCACTCCACTGACCTCGATCCCCAGCCGGAACGCAAACTTGGTTTCTGGGGCGGCGTCGGACTCGAATGGGGAACCGAGTCCCTCATCGGGGAGGTCAACGTCCTCTATTTTCAAAAGGGGGCCAAGGTGGAGATCGGCGGGATTCCAAAGGAGTTTACGCTCACTGAAATACTCGTCCCGGTGATGGTCAAATTCAAATTCCTCCCCGGCACTTCACCCTTTATCTTCGCCGGTGGAGAAGTCGGATATGTTATTGGATACAAGGCCAAAGACAACAGCGCCAATTTGGATGTCAAAGACAATGTGAAAGTCTGGGATTATGGGCTGGTTTTCGGAGCCGGCCTCGAACTCTGGATTGGAGATGTGGCCATAACTGCAGAAGGAAGATACCACTATGGGCTCGCTCCGATGGGCAATGGAGAGGGATTTGATTTCAAAACCAATTCCATCGCCATCCTTCTGGGTCTTGTCTTTTATTAATCCAAATTTTTAGATAAACGATCTCTTTTGCCTTTCCAGGGTTTTAGAGGACACGTGTGCTGCATGCCGGCGGAATTTCCCCTAAAAAAGGAGTGATCCCAGTGACAATATGTGAGTTAAAAAAATTTTCAGCCTGTCTTTTGGTTTTGCTCGTTGTGCTTTTCCTCCCTCAAAAGGGAAAAGCAAACGAAACAATACCAAGAGAACGATACCTTGAATACGCCCGGGCTTCGGCTGACTGGGCCTGGGACCATTATGACGAACTTATCCAGAGGTGGAAACAGAGTTTCGATCCAGACAACGTTTTCGGCTACCGCGCCCCAGGAGGCCTGCTGGAGATGGCGGTTATTTATTCCTTTCTTTACGAAAAAGACAATCACGAAGAACACGCCCGCCGCGCTAAAAAGCTTCTTCTTTCCTACGGCGATTTTCGGGCCATGTATCCCGACTATGCCAGAAAGAATCGTCCGGATTATGCCGACGGAGTTCCCGCCCTTTCAGATTTTTTCACCGTCATGCGCTACAT
This sequence comes from uncultured bacterium, assembly GCA_965603105.1. Taxonomy (GTDB): domain Bacteria; phylum Acidobacteriota; class Aminicenantia; order Aminicenantales; family Aminicenantaceae; genus CBFDBS01. The sequence goes on along the minus strand of CBFDBS010000238.1, from coordinate 2,201 downwards.
CCGGGCCTACGACTCCCTCAAACGATTGGAGCAGATCAGCCAGGAAGAAAACCAAAAAATCGAGACCATCATCGTCGAAAGCATGACCTACCTGCTCAGAACCCAGGAATGGGGCCCGATGAACCGTACGGCTTTGAGGGCGGAGGCGCTGGCCTGGGCCGTCCGTGCTCTTCCCGATCATCCTCAATCGAAAATCTGGGAGATGCAGCGCCGTGCCCTCGGAGATGACAACTGGGGAAACTGGGAAATCGAAGACGCCACAATTTATCATGCCGTCTGGCTGTATTCCCTTCTCGGCTACGCCGATGCCCTGGACCGGACCGAGGAGCTGCTGAAAACTCCGGAGATGTATTATTATGCCCAGTATTTCCTCCAACTCATGTGTCCCGCCGGCATGATCCCAGACTTCGGAGATGCCAACTGGCTTTCCAACTGGAACAGATATCTGGTTTTTTTTGAAGCAGCGGCCGCAATTTATAAGGATCCCGAGTTAAAATGGGCAGCGGCGACAATTGCCCGTCAGTTCATCGATTTCGAGCAGCCGACAAGCGTCGGTTTGGGTTATCTTCTTCTTGACTGCTACCGCTGGGGCGACGACTCCATCCCGGTCCAATCTCCCTCGTCGTTGTCAAAAGAAGTCATGGAGGATGTCCAGGGTAAAAAAATTGTCTTCCGCAACGGCTGGGAAACAAACTCCACCTATCTCCTGTTGAATTACAGAGACGAAGGAGATGGAGGCCTGAACTTCAGGGACTACTTGAGAGACACCATTCCTGTCGAAGAGGAGAAAATGACCCATGGACACGCAGACGAAAACAGCATCGTACTTCTTATGTCCGGGGAGTCCGTTCTCCTCAGAGACGGCGGGTATAGAGACTACATGCCGAGCGGTCCTTATGGCGCCTACCGTCAGGACTATTTCCACAACCGGCTGTGTGTCCGCCCCGAAAAAATATGGATGGGACAGCAGCAGGGACAGTTCAGGTACAGCGTTCGAGATGCCATTCCCGGGCAAAGTGTACTCGATTTTTTGCGCAATGCAGGTTCATACAGAATCGTCCGCACCCAGAAAGTCGATTTCATATCCCTTCCCGATTTCGACTACAGCCGGACACGCCTCATCGACGACGGCTGGGGTTATGAATGGGACCGCATCCTTGTTTATCTAAAGGAAGCCGGGGTATTTGTAGTCCTTGATGTTTTCAAAGCCAAAAAAGAGGAGTATTTCACTCTCTCCAATCTCTGGCACACGCAACATGTTATTGCCCAAGGTGATCACTGGTACGACACTGTCTACAGGAGCGTCCAAAACACCGATTTTTCTACCGACCATCAACTTCTCATTGTCTTTCCCCTCGCCCCCTTTGGATTGGAAGGAGTCGAAAAAGAGAGACGCCATTACCAGGATGAACTCGTTATCCATCAAACAACAGCCCAGCATTTTGAACTGGGAGAGACGGTAGGCTTTGCGACTGTCCTTATCCCCCATCCCGCAGACGATTCTCCTGCCGACTGGGTGGACCGCATCCGGCTTCTGCCCATCCAACCGGAAGGAGCAGGACTGGGAGTCAAGCTGACAATTGACGGAAAGACATACACTGCGGCAGTGAAAAATGATTTGAGGATGGATATGAGCCGCGACAACCGCCGGCCAAGGTACACCTATGAAGCCGGGCGGTTGCTCCTTGGCGAGTTCGAAACCAACGGTGATTTTCTCTTCGCCAAAATGGAAGGTGAGCGGTTGGAGTATACAATCGTCAACCTGACAAAAGCCCTCTATAAAAGCCATGTCCTTTTCGAAGCCAAACCCTCCGTTTTCGGACTGGCCTTTGACGCCGCCCCCGACCAGTCAGGAGTGGGAAAGCTGCGCTACTGGCGCGACACAGTCACCATCAAGTAGCAGGCAACGGACGAATCTGGGGCAACGGCCAAGGAAGGATAAAAATGGAGAACACGAATCCTGAACACATCGTTCAATCCTTCGTGGAGAGTATCAACCGTCAAGACACAAATGCCCTCTTCAGACTCATGTCAGAAGACCATGTCTTCGTGGATTCGAGCGGTATGGCAGTCAAGGGACGGCAAAAAATAAAGGAAGCCTGGGCGGCCTACTTCCTGATGTTTCCCGACTATTCCATCTCTGCGGAGTGGATGACCCGGAGTGAAAATAAAACCGGTCTGTTCGGCTCAGCTCAAGGAAC
>CBFDBS010000237.1:0-4348 GCA_965603105.1 uncultured bacterium | reverse complement strand
TCTTTTAATAGAGCAGCGAATTGAATAAGAGCTTGAAAGTGGAATAAGACTGGGCCCGGTTATGGACGTTGAATCCAAAAAGTATCAGCTTCCCTTTTCCAAAATCGATGTCGAGGACAGTGGATTTTTTTCTGAGGATTTCATCCCCCAATATCCATCCGCTGAGCAGCAAAGATTCGTCCGGGAAAGCGGCGGCGTCCTTATACGTGACTTTCGCTTTTTCCTGGACATATGGCTTTTTCTCGGGAGGGCTTTCTTTTTCGGGTGGGGCTTCTGCCGCGGCGGCCGCTTTTTTGGACGGAGCCCTTTTTACCTCGGGACTCGCTGGTTCAGCGTCATATTCGAAGACAATGTCTCTGGAAAAGTAGGTGACTCCTTCTTCCCGCATACCGAAGGCCAAAGGATGATCCGTCTTATAATTCATCTTCAGTATGGATCCGGGACAACTGAATTCCTCTGACCTGACTCCCTGCAGAGCATTTTTAAAGGGAAGCCTGAATTCCTGAATGGCAAAATCTGAAGAGCCGCCATTGCAAACCAGAATGCCGCCGTCCTTAACGAATTTTTTGATGTTCTCGACTCCATCTGTGGTTATTCCGCCTACATAATCGGGATGAATACTCCCTTTCCGATTTCCATTGATGATGGATGAAGCTCTCAAATCGGCTAAGACAATCACATCGAATCGTTCCCTGAGGCTTCCTGCTCTGATCTCGGCATCGGTTAGAAAATGGTATTTATATTCATATTGATCGAATATATAGGATAGCCATCCGGCATCCATGCTGGCTGTCCATGATTTATAAAGAGCGATCCTGTTGTTGCGGAGAGGTTTGGTTTCGACGCTGATTTTACCACCAACCATTTGGGTCCGTGTTTGAACGGCAATTTCTTTGAGCTTGCTTGCACCAAGGCTTCCGGAATCGACAATGAATGTCCCGGGGGGATATGTGCTGCCCGCCAGCGTGAATTCCGCTGATGCGTAGCTGACTTTTCCTCCGGCTTGTTGGATCTGGTTGACCGCGATATAGCTTCCATTGTCAGTGCGGGAAAACACATAGGTGGAGCCGCTCCCGCTCAGTCCTCCAGGGGCGGATTCCGCTTGTGTGATTTTGGTTTTATTGACAGTCAACGGCTTGCTCATTTCGAAGTAATTCACTCCCATCTGAAGGGGGAGCGTCCAGCCGGCGCCGTCGTAGGCTCTTAGAGGAGCTTCTCCGACCTGGGCGGAACCGACTATGCCCTGCCAGAGATGGACATATTTCTTCAGATCGGGATAGTCCTGCTTTTCCATCATATTCCTGGCAAACAATCCAAACGGCTGGGAAGTGAAAATCAGATAGGAATCTTTGTCATATTTTTTGCCGTTGTGCTCGAATCCTTCGTCAGCCTTGTAGACTTCAATGCCATTGAGGATAAATCTGTTGATCATCAACGTTGTGGTGTGCGGATCCATTTGGTCTACAGGAACAATCCAGCCATAGGGCGGTTCATTTTGATATTGTTCAATCACATCTTTGGCGATCTGCCATTTGTTGAATAGAAATTCATATTTGTATTTAGCGGCCACTTCCAGGACTGATTTGGATGCCGTCAGGTTATAGGCGACAGCATCACCCAGCCGCCACCAGCCGCCTTCCCAGGGATTTGGATAAAAAACTCCCTTGGTCAGGTCTCTATAGCCCTCGGGAAAGTCGCTCAAAGTGTAATAATAGGGTGTTGCATACCTGTAATTGGCCGTTTCGGTAAGGATGGAGGGAATGTTATGCCCGTCGACAAATTGAGTGACATAGCCGGGATACCAGCTGTCGAAATTGATGCGGGAAATGGCTCCGGGCTGGTTGGCCTCTTCAAAGGCCTTGCCCATGGCTGCGCCGATGAGGTTTTTCCAGCGGACAATGATCGGATGCAGATTGGGATTCATAGGTTCTGATTCGGGCGGCATCCATATTCTTGCCGGGAAAGGAGCCGTTTCATGGAGGTTGTAAAGGATTTCCGGAAACCACTCCTGACAGGTCGCCCGGTTCATGTTTTGGATTTCCTGCAGATTGGCAAGAAGAGAATCCCGGTTGTTATCATGTCCGGCATACTTCTGATAAAGCTCGGGCAGGCGGCTGGTTTCATACTTGGTGCCGACATTATTCATATACCAATCAGAGACGAGTGTGAGGCCGTCGGGATTGGCAAAAACCAGAAGAAAAATGATGTTTTCTCTAATCAGCCTCGTCGACCTGTCCTCCCCGGTGACAATGTCATAGGCCAGCTGGATAGCATGCTGGGCCGGTGAAGTTTCCGAAGCATGCAGGCCGCAGTCTATCCAGATAACTGCCTTTCCTTGATCGGCGAGCTTAACGGCTTCTTCTTCAGATACACCCCAGAAAAGGGTTAATTTTTTATTTATATCTTTATAGTCATCCAGCTTTTCTATATTCGCCGTGGAAGAAATCACGGCGTATTTCATCCTTCTTCCTTCAGAAGTTGGGCCCATATCGAGAACCAGCATCCTTTCGGATTCGGAGGCGATCTTTTCGAAATAGCCGATAGCCTGTTCGTAATTGGCCAGATGGAAGTCGGCTCCAGGTTTGAATCCCAAATATTTTTCCGGCGGGGTAACCTGGCTCATAAGTATTGCGGATAAAAATAGAATGAAACAGGCAAAGAGCAATAGAGTTCGGAAACGGTTTGAATTATTCATAGTTCCTCCGATATTGATTGAGACATGATATTCGATCGCATAATGGATCAGTTCTGCAATATATTAAAAATGTATTGATTAGTAAAGAAAAATGATGAAGCAAATTTTGCTCCAAAAACAGCTCACGGTCGCCATACAGAGGAATAAGGAGCAAGCTGTGGCATCTTCAGGGACTTTCTCTAAGAAGGACTTTGCCGGGCAGTTTTCCGGTGTGTTCTCCGTGATAGACAACAACGGTTCCGTTGACAATGACGTAATCTATGCCTTCAGGATACTGGTGAGGGTCGATAAAAGTGGCCTTGTCCGCAATGTTTTCAGGATCAAAAACGACGACATCGGCATAGTTTCCCTTTTTCAGAGAACCTCTCTGACTCAGCCCCATCTTGGCTGCCGGCATGGATGTTATTTTTTTTATGGCCTGAGGGAGAGACAGGATGTTTCTCTCGCGGACATAATGTCCAAGAAAACGCGGGAATGCCCCATAATTACGGGGATGGGGTTTGCCTTCGCTCAGTGGGCCGTAGGGGGCAAGTGACGAGCCGTCTGAGCCGAGCATTGCCAGAGGATGTTTGAGAACTGTTTCGGTCGTCTCCTCACTCATCCCGAAACCGATATGGGAGACATCTCTTCCCTCATCGACAATGAGGTCACAGGCAAATTCATAAGGATCCGCGTTTTTCTCGGCTGCGGCTTCGGCGATGTTCATACCGATAAGTCTCTGATTTGTCTCTTTCTGAAGATTGGAGATGACGATTTTTTCCCATCCGTAGCCGGCCACTTTTTTTAGTGTTTCGGCTTTCATGGACTGACGGATCTCTTTATCCTTGAGCCTCTCGATCAGCTTATCCATTCCTCCGTCCAGTGCCCATTGAGGGAAGATAATACTTAAACCCGTGCTGAAGGCAATGTATGGATAACGATCCACCGTTACATCGAGCCCTCTTTCTGCCGCTCTCTCCACCAGGTCGAACATTTTGGGCAGTTTCCACCAATTGAAACTCCCGACAGCTTTGAAATGGGCAATCTGCAGGGGAAGGCCTGCCTCTTCTGCAATATGGATGGCTTCTCCTACAGCCTCAAGGACAGCCTTGTCCTCGCTTCTTATGTGGGTGGCATAGAATCCTCCATATCCGGCAACAGTTTTGCAGAGTTCGATGAGTTCGGGTGTTTCGGCAAATCCGCTCGGAGTGTATTCCAATCCGGACGAGATTCCGAAAGCTCCCTGCTCCATGGCTTGGGCAACGAGTCTCTTCATTTCCTTCATCTCTTCTGCCGCCGGGTCACGCTGGTCATCTCCCATCACGAAACTGCGAACTGTCCCCTGCCCTATCAAGGTGCCGTGATTGACTGCCGTTCCTTTTGTTGTTATGGCTGATTGGAATCCTTCGAGATCGGTCCAATCGATAGAGATTTGATTTCTTTCATCCCGCCTCTTCTGGGCATCCGAACGGGGTTGTTTCATGGGGAATGGTGAACTGCCGCAATTGCCTCCCAATTCAGTGGTCACTCCCTGCCTGATTTTACTTTCGGCCTTGGGATTGATCAAAATCTCGGTGTCTGTGTGCGTATGAATGTCTATAAATCCGGGCGAGATGAAACGGCCGGTCGCATCGAGTACGGTAGCGGCTGATGACTTTTGGAGGTTTCCAATTT
>CBFDBS010000236.1:0-4350 GCA_965603105.1 uncultured bacterium | reverse complement strand
ATACCACAGCTCACGCCCCTGATAGGATTTCCCTGCCGATTGGAGCTTCAGAAACTTGGGATAGGCTTTTTCCAGCTTCCTCAGGGCCGCCTCCATTTCGTTCCAGTCGTACCAGTGATTGAAACTGAGTTCGACTTTTCTGGTGTTCCACTTGCGCGGCAGCCAATTCTGGGCCAAAGCCAGAGAGGAGCTCATCAGCATACCGAGGACAACGAGAAGAACCGTCAGCCGTTTTTTATTCAGATTGATTTTCATTGCATTTCCTCCCTTTCCTCATTTCAGGACGACTTTTTTCTTCATCGTCCCGCCGCCGTTTCTGGCCCAAAGTGAAATATCGATCCCCTTTCCGGGCGGGGAAATGATGGTCCAGCTGAATTCCGTTTCCGCTCCCGGGTCCAGGTTGGAGATATCGGTGCGATTGGTCCCGCCGAAAAATTCCATGGCATCCTCGTCTTCGAATTTCAGTTGCAGCACGATAGGAGTGATGTTTCTCGTCCTCGTTCCCATAGCAGAGACGTAGGGAAATTTTCCCCCGTTTTTGACCTTGACCGTCAGCTTGAAGAGGTTGGAGGACAGCTTTTCAACTGCCGGTTCATCCAACGTGATCTCGGCGAACTGCGAGGCCAGATACAGAGCGAATTTTGCATGGCTCTGGCTCAATTCTGGAATTTGTCCTGCCGGGGGATTGACCCGCAGATAGGGTTCGAAGCCACCGATTTCCACTTCACCCAGCTGTTTGTGGGTGAACTTTGTCCAGGCGATAAAGCCTTTCCCTTCATTTTTCTCATCGATCCACTTCAGCCACTGCTCGTCGTTTCCCGTCGAGGCAGCCGGGCTTGCTCCTCCAGCGGAGCGCATGGATGAAAATCTCTGCGCCATCGCGCTTCTGTCCGCTGTCTGGGCCTGGCCGGTTTGGCCTGCCCGCTGTGCGGCCGGGGCCTGCTGCTTCATCTGGGGCCTTCCCTCCGACTCCTGCCTCAAAGACCAGAGGTTGGCGGAAAAAGAAGGAACACCGTACTGAAAATACCCCCATTCCAGAAGAGAGCCGAAGGGCTGTGCGGATACGGCACTGCTTATTCCAGTGATGGCCTTATATTGGTCGCTCACTTCGCTGAACAGAGAGGCGTCGCGGCTCTCCGTCCTTTTGGGCTGGGGATCGGTCGGAGGAGGTTCCGCAGCAACAGGCGCACCGCGCCGGCCGCCCATCCGGAACACCATCATTCCGCCACCCGGAGCCTGTGCTGTTCTGGACGGTTCCGGAAAAGTCGGTGTACCGCTTTCGATCCCCGTCCCGGCGGCCAGGTTGTCGTACTTGGAAAAAATCAGAACACCGCAGATATTTCTGTGGGGCTGGCCTTTGAAATCGGGATTGTACCTGAAGACAAAATCGAGGAGCGCCGTAGTTTCCACCTCAGATGCCGCGTAGACACCAACCCCCCTGGGATTGTAACCGAAGTTATGGGGGAAATTCCTGTCGATGTTGAAACCGCCCGGCCCATCCTCATTGTACTGGCTGTCTCCGTCGTCGTCCAGACCCTCAGTATAAATCGCGTAAAGCTGATCCAGGGGTGTATCGGATTCTTTCCTCTTCATCAGCCGCGGATCGTTCTCATCCACCATCCAATCACCCTCTCTGTCCTTGACCCGCATCTGGGTGATCAGGCCGTCACCGTTGAGGTCGTCGGGCCCGTCCTCATCCACCTTCCAGTCGTAATCATCGTCCCGGGGCTTGAAGTTTGCCGCCCGCTCTTCCTTCACGGCCGCGAAAAAGGCTTCGGCACCGTCAGGATTCAAACGGGGAATGATATAAAACGTACGTTTGTCGAGCATCTCGGTGACCTGTCCATCTTTTCCGTATCCATTGATCAGATACTCAACAATTCCCAAAGCCACTTCGCTACCGATCAGATGATCCCCTTCCAGATTCCCGACAATCAGCAACGCCTGTTTTCCCTCGGGTGTCCCTTTGGTTCCTGACATCTGAATCACCCAGAGATCCCGGCCCTGCAGCGTCTTCCCCATGGATTGAATCTTGGCTACCTGAGAATTCTTGGCCACAAGATTCTTGATGGCCTGCGTCAATTCCTGGTAATTATGGTAGCCGTCCGCAGCTTTGAGCGGAACGGACACAATGAGCAGGAACATCAACATGGCCAGCAGAGACTTCGAAAAAAATTTCATCCCTTCCTCCTTACTTCATATTTAATTTTTGATACGTTCGGCGCTCCATTTGATACTCTTTTCGTTAGCGCCGCCCTCTATGGTCACTAAGCCTTTTATGACCTCACCATCTGCCTTGCCTTTAAAAACAAGACGCTCTTTTTTATCTCCGCTGTTTCTCTCCAAAACAAACTCGAGATCGGCTCCCTTTATTTTGTCTTCCGTGATGAAAACTGGAACAGATGAAGAGCCTTCGGAAGCCGTTCCCTGAAGTTTCTGAAAGTCTTGTTCCAGGATGAGGTTGAATTCATTTTGGCCGGACAGCTCAGGAAGTGTCCATTTCCAGGTCCCGCTCACATCGGCGGGGATGATCCAGAAAAAGATACTGTGCGTTTCCCAGTCATCTTCGATATAAGAAATTTCATCCGCCTCCCACTCGTCCATATCAAAATCATGGGAAACAACCCTTGTGCCGGGTTTCAGATCCGCCAGCAGTTTGGGACGCAGCCGGATATTGACCCTGGAAAGAAGGTACAGAGTCACAACGGACGCCTCGCTGATATCCGCATCGAAAAGGTCAGACTCGATGAACCGGACTTTATCCTCGACTCCCTCCTTGGCCGCATTTTTTTGGCTGTCCTGGATGCGCTCCGGATCGATATCGATTCCAATTCCCCGGCATCCATACTTTTTGGCAGCAGTGACCACGATGCGGCCGTCGCCGCAGCCGAGATCGTAGAGGACATCGGCCTTTCCAACATCGGCCAGCCGTAAGATCTCCGCAACCACCTCATGAGGCGTCGGGACAAACGGGACTTCCGGGTGAAACACCTGCTGCTGAACAACAGCCGCGCCCCCTGCGGTCAAAAGAAAAAAGACGGCAGCGACTCCAAAAATATTCCGAGTTATCCACTTTTTGTTCATAATTAAAAGACTCCTCCTATTTCCTAGAATAAAAAGAATTCTATCAATTCTTTAGATGTATTTATACTTTTTTTCTTTCAATTGACCTGAATTATTCATAAAAGCTGTCGGCACCATTTTCTAAGATTATTGATTTAAATATTTTATGTTGAATTTCGGTAAAATCCAGAATTCCTGAGATTTCACTTTCTCTCGAATTTGACTCATCCATCCAGATCCGAAATCGTCCGTTTTCAATGACAAGAGCGCTGAGGAAGCCGCCGCGGTCCCTGTAGTAGTCCGATATGCCCGTATCCACGATCCACACCTTCCCCCCGTATCTCTCCATCGCTATGTTGTCCTGGGCATAGAGGGGAGAGTGACCGACGACGATGTGATCCGCCTGAAGGTTTTTGAGTATCTGTTCAACGTCGTCGCCGTACTCGGCCTCGTCATTTTGAACGAGGTCACGGGACCAGAGGAGTCCGTTCGGATTGTTGTACATCTCCCTCTCATACTCGGGAATTGCCGGCATCCTCTGTGTCAGGATGGCCCGCCGCACATCTCCCAGTTCCAGGCGAAAGCGGTCATTCATCTCTTTAAGATTACGGGTCGACAAGGGCTCGGTTATCCCTGCATGAACAAATACGATGCCGTTGATTTTGATGACCACATTATGGGACAGAATCCAATCGCCGTAAGTCTTGCTCAAATTTTTGAAATAACTCCTGCGGCCTCTGTGAAGAGAGTTCATCCTGGCCCTGTCGATAACATCCTGCCAGAAAACGGAAAGATCGGCAGTAGCTTCATTTTCTTCACTTTGAATCTTTTTTGTCTGACGCCGAAAAGTTTTTTCTTGTTTCTTTAGGTAGGAATGTCCGACAAAGGAAACAAACTGAGCGGGAGTGATGTAATCTTCATGATCAAAAGCCGTGTCAGAAAGGTTCATCTCTTCGTGATTGCCGATCAAACAATGAACGCTTCCCCCGGCCGCTTCGGCTTCCGGTTCCAAACGGATCAACAGATCGATGATATCTCTGGCCCTGTCCCCCCTATCCATAACATCGCCGATCTGAACCAGATGTGTCTTTTCCCCTGTCCAATGGAGCCGGCTGTCGACCACACCTGTTCCCTGAAGAATCTTCAAGAAACTCTCATAGGCGCCGTGGAGGTCTCCGACAATGACAATTCTTTCCACTCCCGTCCATTCACACTGGATTTGAGGTGAAATCGGATCCTGAGCGGAAAAAATGTCTTGACTCAAAAGACAAAAAAACAAGCAAAGTC
>CBFDBS010000235.1:0-4355 GCA_965603105.1 uncultured bacterium | reverse complement strand
ACAGTAATATTTGATGGCTAGGTTGTTGTATTCGAGTTTTTCGTAAGCTGCACCGAGAAGAAGATAAGCCTCTCCCTTCAATGTATCCATGCCCTCCAGGCCGGTGAGAGTTGTCACCAGATTCTCCAGAGTTGCTTTGGCCGTTTCATAATCCGCTTCAAAATAGAAGTCTTTGGCGCTTACAAACTGGATTTTCAATTCTTCTGTGGTTTGGTAAGCGAGAACATAATGGATTTCAAAAGCCATAAAAAGACAGAGAACAATGGCAATGGTTTTATAAATACGTGATCCCTTGAGTTCAGACATTATCGTCCTCCTTCATCTGATGGGTTTAAAATATTTCACTCCCCATGGAAAGTCAAGGACAATTGAATTTCTCTCTCAATATCCTTACACTTTGTGATGAGGCTCAGGTCATTGATTTTATAGTCCGAGGTTTTTTATCATGAGCATGCCGTTGAAATTCAAAAGTATTGTCATCTGTCTCTGGCTGCCTGTTTTTCTGGCCGCTCCCCTTTTTGCTACCCAGGAGGAAGAAAAAGAGAACACAGAAATAAGCGGGATGGCTTCTTTAAAAAAGTCACTCTTTGTGCCGGGGTGGGGGCAGTTGGCCGAGAAGCACACCATAGAAGGGGTGGCGTTTTTAGCGGCGGAGATTTTCTGTCTGTACAAAGTTTTGGACAATAACCACAAGGGAAATGAATATTACAGCCTGTACAAAGAGGCGGCCAGTGTGGAAGAAACAGTTGGCTACCGAGAGCTCACTGAGACCTACGACAGCCGGAGAAATCTGTATATATTGGCCGCCTTGGGAGTTTGGGCTGTTAATTTGATCGATATTTATGTTATTGTTAAAAAAAATGAAAAAAAGAAGAACACGATAAGTATAAAAATCGAACACGGTGAATACAAAAGGCTGGCTGTTTCTGTTTCTTTTGGTTTTTAGCTTCTTTTCTTTACAGTGCTGTCAGGACCGTCTTTTCGACAATCCCTTCGATCCCCAGGCAGGAAAGATTCTCCTGGAGGTCGTCAATACGATTTTCACGGCCGCGCTTGTTCCCCAGGGACTGTGTTGGGACGGAAGTACACTGTGGAATGTCGATTACTACACGAACACTCTCTACAGCCTCAACCGCTTGAACGGAAACCAGGTCAGGGCGCTCTCTTCACCCTTGCCCACGACAACGGGAGTCGCCTACGATGGACAGGATCTGTGGGTGTGCAGTGACACTTCCGTCGATGTCTACAAAATCAATCTGTTGAATGGAGATGTCCAAAAGAGGATTCATCTGCAGAGGGGATCTTTTTCCGCGGTCGAATACGGCCAGGGATTTCTCTGGCTGGCCGATTCTCTTTCCAATGAAATACTCAAAGTCAATCCGGAAACCGGGGAAATTATGTCCTCTTTTCCCAATCCAGGGACTCTGGTTCGCGGCATCGCTTTTGACGGAGCGGACATCTGGCTATCCGATCCGTCGGCTCTGACCATCTACCAGGTCTCGACCGAGGGACAGGTTTTAAGGACTTTTCTCTCTCCGGGGCAATCCCCCCAAGGATTGACGCACGACGGCAGTTTTGTGTGGAATGCCGACGGCGATCAAAAAATCTACCAATTGAGAGTTCAGGATTGAAGAAAAAGTGGGCCGTTTTGGGTGTGTCTTTTTTCCTGCTGACGGCTTTTCCTCCTGCCGGCATGGGAGAGGAACATCCAGTCGATATCCAGGGGACTTACCTTGTCTACAGTTATGATTACAATCAGATATACGGAGAGAATGCCTCCCTGAAATCGGCTTTCGGCAACCTGACCTGCCTGTATTTGAAAGCGGATATCGGTGCACGTGTCTATCTTGCCGTCGGGAAAGTTGTTTTGGAGAGGGACGGGGAAATTCTGGAGGGAGATGAGCTCATTTTTAAGCCCCATGAAAACAGAGGCACTTTGGTCCGCTACGGGAAAGCGATCGAGGTTCAGGAAATAGGAGAGGCCGCAGGGGGATCACTTATCTCCCAGAAGGAAATTCTGGATGAGTTGGCTTTATCCGGCCTCAAAAATTCATTCATCTTTTTCACCGGTTTGCACTTCAGCATCACGGATCGATTCGAAGTATTCGGTTATGATGTCACCCTATACATCGAAGGGCTGGAGTCGGTCGGTCTGAAAAAATTCAGGCTTTCGGAAGGGATCAGGCAAAAACAGAACGGTTTTTTCTTGGACAAGGTCTGGTTCAACAGGTCCCAGGGAATCATCGCCCAGGCGGGGCTCTTTTTCGAGAAAGAGGATAAAATCAACAGCATAACCCGGCTGTCCTACGAGGAACATTCGATACTCAAGGATTATGCCGGATTGAACAGACAGTTGGATATCATGACGTCGACTTCCTTTTCCGTGATGGAGGATTTGAATCTGGGGATTATCGGCAATTTCAATACCAGTCAGCAGTGGAATGCGCAATTTTTGATGAATAAGAATTGGGGGGAAAGAAGCCGGACTCAAGTCAGCTTTTCTTATAACAAACCTGCCAATCGCTCGTCGGAAACATGGGTGGGGCTCGAATCTTTTTTTGATGGAGCCAAGCTGGGTTCCGTTTCTTTTTCGGGGAAATATGAATTCCAGAATCAGATTCTGACCACTTTTTCTTACGGCAATACGGCCATCAAGAATTTTGATTTTTTGTTGACGGCTTCCTATTCCAAACTGCGTTTTGGTCACAGCGGTGACTATTCAAAGATTCTTACGGGCTCTGCCCGGCTGGCCTACAGGACTAAAATTTTCAATCTGTCTACCGACTACTATTTGAACAAAGATCTCTTCGGCAACCAGTTGTTGACGCAGCCGCAACTGCGCTTCGGCCTCAACACCTTCCGGCTCTATGCCGGACTTCTCTCCGCGACTTTGACCAATGTGTTCATTTTTAACAGTTTTAAGGCGTTTGAACTCAACAGCAACAGCTACAGCAACAATTCGATCTTCAGCCTAGCCAGTCAACCCCTGGCCATTGGAAAGGGCTTGGACATGCGGTTCAGCATGTCCTTGGAACAGTTTTTAGAGAAAGAGGGGCGGAACTTCACTTCCGGGGGGTTCATCTTCAACGCACAGCAGGCCATCGTTAAAGGAGTTGCCCTGGAAGGATTTTTCAGTGTCCAGTCCCGCCGCAAAACGGAGAACTGGTTTGTCGAAGGGACAACCAGTCAGGATCTCAGTCTGATCCTCCGTGTCAATCCCGGCGAAAGCCTGAACAGCTGGGTCTCTCTGTCTTATGATCCGAAAAACAATCAGGTGAGGCAATCCTTTGCGGACATTTCGATCGGCCTCATCAAAAACTGGAGATTCCATTCCCTCTTCAATTATGACTTTCTTATGAAAAGATTGAACAATGTCGATCTCTATTTGATCCGGGATTCGGGGCGTTTTCAGATCCGGTTGATCTGGAGGAGCCTGTCCAAACAGTTTCTCGTCGAATTGATTCCAAAATGAAGAAAACACGTCTTGCGGCTGTATGTCTTCTCTTTGCCCTTGTTTTTACAGGCTGCATATCTTTCCGTATTTTCCCTTCTTATCCTCTGGAAGGATTTGTCGAAAGGATCTTATTCTGCAAGGATGTCGATGAGAGCGGAGAGCTTCTCGAACCTCAAGAGACCCAAAATGAATTCCAGGACGCTGATGAAAGCGTCATCTGTTTTATTGAAATCAAGAATATCAGCCGGAAGATAGGGATGCGCTGGAAATGGTATGGGCCCGATTTGACTCTGTCCAGAGACAGCGGAACCGTCATCATCAATCAAGAGGAAAGACTTCTGGAGGTGGTGACAGCCTATGATGAACTCATGCTCGGGATAAGGGAAAAAGAGGAAAAAGTCGGACGATGGACGGTCATTGTGCTGGTCAACGATAACCTTGTGGCCCGTAAGACCTTTGAAGTCAAATGAGAGCGAGATTCCAGCTCAAACCTTTGTTCTCTTGTGAATCTTTCCCTTTGTCAACCTGGATTATTCATGTTTGCCATCAGGTTTGTCCTCCGCTTTAGTTCGGATCTTACACGCCATTCCCTCATCGCCCTTCTCGGCGACTCCGGAACTCCGCATGTTTACTCCTTATTTCAACAACATATGCCTCAGTTCTCCTGTCTGTTCGGATCTATAGTCCTTTAGTAAAGTCGTGCTCAATACATCCTCGTCGACAATATGGGGACGTCCCATCTTGGGACACCCTATATGATTGAACTGGTTCCCTTAATAAAGGCGGATTATAGAGTGTCCCAGAATGGAACGTCCCCTATTGTTACCCTCGAAGAGCGATTTGAGAAGGTTAGATCCTCAATGTCGCTGCGGACATACCTGATGGCGATTATTAATATTAA
>CBFDBS010000234.1:0-4356 GCA_965603105.1 uncultured bacterium | reverse complement strand
ATTTTGTGGGTCCCTCCATTGCATGTAAACATCTGAAAGAATGAGTGGAGGCCTTTCTGCTCGATTGAGGAGGTTTTATGGGAGAAGAGAAAAAATTTCTGATCAAAAAAATCCAGGCGACCGGTTATTATCGCCAGATCATGTCCGATTATTTCTATTCTATGGACAAAGCGTCAAAGGAAGGCTCTCCCAAAGTGGCCTGGTGTACGAGTGTCGGTCCGGCCGAACTGCTGCTCAGCCTGGGTTATATCGTCCATTACCCTGAAAACCATGGGGCGGTGCTGGGTTCGACACGGACAGCTATGGATTACATCCCGGTGGCCAATGCTATCGGCTATTCTCCGGATATCTGTTCTTATCTGACAAGTGATGTCGGTTCATTTATCAAGAATGATACGCCTTTGACCAAAGCCTACCCCGGGATTGACGGCGTTCCCAAGCCCGATGTTCTGGTTTTCAACACCAACCAGTGCCGAGATGTCCAGGATTGGTTCATGTGGTATTCTCGGGAACTGAACGTACCGGCGCTTGGCATCACTTCCTACCGGAACCTCGGAGAAATCCGCAAGGAACATCTCGACGGGATCGTCCAGCAGATCAAGGCCTTGATTCCTCCCTTGGAAGAGATTTCAGGAAACACTTTCGACATCGACAAGTTCCGGCATGTCATGGCTCTTTCCAAACAGTGCACCTCTCTCTGGAAAAAGATCCTGGAGACGAATAAATCGATTCCCGCTCCTCTCAGTTTCTTTGATGCCACTATTCATATGGGACCGGCTGTCGTTCTCCGGGGTACTGAAGTGGCTGTGGACTACTACAAGGTTTTGCTCGAAGAACTCGAAGGGCGGGCCGCCGCCAAAGACGGTGCGGTCGAAGATGAGAAATACCGCCTGTATTGGGAAGGCATGCCCATTTGGGGGAAACTGCGCAGCCTGGCTGAATTTTTTATCGAGCTGAAAACGGCGGTCATTGCCTCGACCTACTGCAACAGCTGGATTTTTGACGACTTCGATCCTGACGATCCCTTTCTGAGCATGGCCAAGGCCTACACTCAGATTTTCATTGTCAGGGATGAAAAATATAAGGAGAAATATATCGAAGATATGGTCAATGAGTACAAAATCGACGGCCTTCTGTTTCATGATGCCAAGACCTGTCCGAACAACTCGAACAACCGCTACGGCATGCCGCTGAGGCTGGAAAGAAAGCTGGAAATTCCGACCTTGACCTTAAACGGTGATCTCAACGACCTTCGGTGCTTTTCAGAAGAGCAGGCCAAAACCAATATCGAAGCTTTTATCGAACAGCTCGAATCCAGGTAGAGCCTCCCCCGGTTTCGATGCCTGCAAAAACGATATGGGGAAAGAGGTGGATGTGTTGAACGGAACAGACTGAGCGATGAATCGAACACTTTATGTTGGGATAGATGTGGGAGCGTCGACGACGAAAGCGACCATCATCGACAAAGATATAAAGACGCTCGGATTTTCCGTCACCTTCTCCGGAGCCGATTTTAACGGTGCGGCCAAAAAATCTTTTGAAGAAGCTCAAAAACAAGCCGGAGACTGCCCTGATCAATCGTACTGTGTCGTATCCACGGGATACGGCCGGAGGAATGTCGATATTGCCCAGAACACAAAAACGGAAATCAGCTGTCATGCCCGGGGCAGCTTCCACTCTTATCCCCATGCCCATACGTTGATCGATATCGGCGGTCAGGACAGCAAAATCATCAAAATCGACGGCCTGGGGAAAAGGACGAGTTTCAAGATGAACAGGAAGTGTGCGGCCGGAACAGGTGCTTTTCTGGAGGAGATGGCCAACCGCCTCAAAGTTGAGATCGACCGCTTCGATGACCTGGCCTCAAAATCGACCCGCAAAGTTCAAATCGGAAGCTACTGCACTGTTTTTTCGGCGTCAGAAATACTGACCAAAATCCGGGAAGGTGTTGAAGTCAAAGATTTGATCCGGGGACTCTTCGATTCGATCATCAAGAGAGCAATGGAAATGGACACCTTGGAGGGCGATATTGTCATGAGTGGGGGAGTGGTGGCCCACAATCCTTTCTTGGTGGAAATGTTTCAGGAAAGAATCGGAAGAAAAATATTTGTCCCGCCGTTGCCCCAACTGACGGGTGCCTTCGGCGCGGCGCTCTATGCCTTAGACAGCGAAGGAGGAACACATGCTTGACGCTCTGTTTAGACCAAGATCGGTGGCCATTGTCGGGGCCTCGAACAATCCGTTGAGTATCGGCCACATCGTCCTGCAGAATCTCCTCGATCACAATTTCAAAGGCCCGATATTTCCGGTGAATCCCAAATCGGCATTTATCAAAAGTTTCAAAGCCTATCCTTCGGTTTCCGCGATTCCGGATGAAGTCGACCTGGTCAATATCTCCATCAAAAACACCCTGGTTCCAGCCATAATCGAAGACTGCGGTCAGAAAGGCGTGAAATTCGCCATAGTCCATACGGCGGGCTTCAAAGAGGTGGGAGAAGAGGGATTGGCTCTGGAAAAGCAGATCGTCGAGATCGCTCACAAGTATGGAATGCGCATTTACGGCCCGAATTCGCAGGGAATTCAGAACTCTGATCCTGAGGTTTCCGTCTACGCCAACTTCACCTTTGTGCCCATGTTCGAAGGCAACATATCCATCGTTGCCCAGAGCGGGGGAGTGGGAGAGACACTCAAGCTCCACCTTTACAGAGTCGGAAAAGGTACCCGTATGTACTCCAGTTTCGGGAACGAAGCCGATGTGAGCATGAATGAGATCATCGACTATTACGGACAGGATGAAGGAACCCGGGCCATAATGGTTCATATCGAAACTCTGAAGGATCCGGCCGGTTTTTTGGAAGTTGCCCAGAGGGTTTCGGCCAAAAAACCCATTCTGGCCTTAAAATCGGGAAAGACCTCGGAAGGTGTCCGAGCGGTCGCTTCTCACACCGGATCGATGATCGAACAGGATACGCTGGCCGACGCGATTTTTGAAAAGGCCGGGGTATTGCGGTTTCACACCCAGCAGGAGATGATAGAGGCTGCCATCGCTTTTTCCAGCCAGTCTGTGCCCACAGGGGATCGTGTTTGCATCGTGACCAACACCGGCGGGCCCGCGATTATCGCCGTGGACGAATGCATCGCGGCCGGCCTGAAGCTAGCTGAACTGAGCTCTCAGACAGTCGACACCCTCAAACAGCTCGTCTTCAAGGAAGCCATCGTTTCCAATCCGGTGGATGTGGTGGCCACGGCCGGACCCGAGCAGTACGGCGGGACGGTAGCAGCTCTTCTCCAGGATTCCCAGATCGATTCTCTCCTTCTGGTTTTTGTCACCGCACCCTTTGTCGATTGCGAAGGCATTGCCAGGAAACTGGGAGAATTGGGGAAAACGGCAAAAAAACCGATTGTCTGTCAGGTGATCACCATCGAGAAATGGCAGCGGGTTATCGACATCATTCGAGACAGCGGTGTGCCCGTCTATGATTATGCCGAGACGGCCGCCAAGGTTCTTTCGGCCATGACCCGGTACGGCGCCAATGTCGGAAAAGAGGCGCCGGTCTATGAGAGTATCGGTGTCGACAGAGCGGGAGCGGCAGGCATTATAGACAGGTACAAGGGGAAAGATATCTTTCTGCCCCAGCCTGAAGTCTTCGATCTTCTCCGCTTTTACGGCATCCCCACTGTTGAGACCGTAAAAATCAAAGACAGGGCGGAATTGGAGAACGCCGTTCAACAGATAGGCTTTCCTGTAGTATTGAAAGTCGATTCCGAAACCGTCGTCCACAAGTCGGATGCCGGCGGAGTCGCTTTGGGTTTGAAGGATATGGACGCGCTTCAAGCCGCCTTTGAGGAAATGGCCAAAAAATTCCAGGCCCATCAGCCGCAATTTGTTCTGCAAAAATATCTTGACTCCGGAAAAGAGGTCATCATCGGAGCCAAGGGAAACGAGGGGATAAGTCCGCTGGTCATGTTCGGTTTGGGAGGGATCTTTGTCGAGACTTTAAAAGATGTCCAGTTCCGGCAATCTCCTCTAACGAAAAAAGAAGCCCTGGAGATGATTCAAGCCATCAAGGGCTATCCCATTCTGGAGGGGACTCGGGGGGAAAAGGGAGCGGATATCGACCGGTTGGTTGAAATCCTGATCCGCTTTTCGCGATTGATCTCGGACTTTCCTGATATCGATGAATTCGACCTCAATCCCATCTTTGTCTTTCCGGCTGGTCTGGGCGCAGCCGTGGTCGACGCCCGCCTGAAAACAAAATGAAAAATTGGGGACAGTTCACAATTGATTTGAAGGGAGCAAGACTATTTCATTATCTTGTCCACACAAAATGGAAAAAGCCATAAAAAAAATAGAGG
>CBFDBS010000233.1:0-4375 GCA_965603105.1 uncultured bacterium | reverse complement strand
GATAAATATTGCACAAGCACTGAATTTCTGAAAAAATGGTTCTTTTGAAAAGAGGAAAGATGCCGGCTGACAACGGAAATGCGCTGACTCCAAAAAAGATATTCGTCTTCTGGATTCCTCTGGCGGCGACCTGGCTGATGATGGCTGCTGAAGGACCATTCATCGCGGCCATTATCGCCCGTTTGGCGGAGCCGAAATTCAATCTGGCAGCCTATGGGGTTGCCTTTTCCATTGCTCTCCTTGTGGAAGCGCCGATCATCATGATCATGAGCGCCGCCACGGCCCTGGTTAAAGACAAAGATTCTTTCCTGAAGTTGAAAAACTTCATTTATGCTCTGAATGCTCTGATCACTCTCATCATGATTCTGCTGCTCATTCCGCCTGTCTTTTATTTCATCACCCGAACTCTTATGGATCTGCCCGAGCATGTGGCCCGTCTGACCTATAACGCCACAGCCATCCTCCTCCCTTGGCCCGGGGCCATAGGCTACCGCCGGTTTTATCAAGGAATCCTGATCCGCAGCAATCTCACCCGCCGCGTAGCCTATGGGACTGTCATCCGCCTTGTGGGTATGGCTTCGACGGGTTTAGTCTGTTTTCTTTTTTTTCGGATTCACGGTGCGATGGTCGGTGCTTTAGCCTTATCCGTCGGGGTAATGGCGGAAGCGGTGGCCAGCCGGTTGATGGCTGCTTCTTCGGTCAAGAAACTTTTGAGCCAAGAAACCATGCTCAGTCCGGAAAAACGGTTGAGCTACAGAAAAATCGCCCATTTTTACTTTCCCCTGGCCCTGACACCGATACTGAACTTGGGGATCTTACCCGTGGTGACTTTTTTTATGGGACAAAGCCGGTCGGCCATCGAATCCCTGGCCGTGTTGCCGGTAATTCACTCCCTGGTCTTTATTTTCAGGAGCGTGGGATTGTCATTTTTAGAAGTGGGGGTGATGTTGCTGGGAGAGGGCAATGAGCAGTTCAAGCCTTTGAGAAATTTTGCCTTTATCCTTGGATTGATTGTCATCTCTGTTTTTTCCCTTGTGAATTTCACTCCCCTGGCCTTCCTTTGGTTCCATGAGGTGTCAGGGTTATCCCTGGATCTGGCGCATCTTGCCCTTCTGCCCACAAAAATCCTGACCGTGCTTCCCTTTTTGATGGTTATTCTGTCTCTTCAAAGAGCGCTCATGCTCAACAGCCGAAAAACAAAACACGTTACCATCGATACGGGAATTGAGTTGACGGCCGTCATTATTTGCCTGATTGTGACCACCCAGCTTCTGGGAATGGTCGGTGTGATCGGGGCGGCAATATCTTTGGTGTGCGGCCGGATTCTGGGGAACGGCTACTTGATTGTTCCCTGTATCAAGGTTTTAAAAGAGAAGGGCTGATGCCGGCTTTCCTGTTCTGCCGGGCTAGAAAATTCCTGTAGGTCCAGGTTCCTTACCGGTCAATTTATCTCCGGGGAGTGTATTGCATTTTCGTGATTTTCCAGCCCCCATCCATGTTCTTCATTTCCCATTCCATATTCCCGTCGGAAAGGACATTGGTGACACCATCGGAGAGGGAGGTACCGGTTAAAATATGGCTGAAACTGACCTGGGCATGAAAGATCTCCATGAATTGTATAGACAC
Organism: uncultured bacterium; assembly: GCA_965603105.1. GTDB lineage: Bacteria > Acidobacteriota > Aminicenantia > Aminicenantales > Aminicenantaceae > CBFDBS01. The sequence goes on along the minus strand of CBFDBS010000233.1, from coordinate 2,749 downwards.
ATCGGAAAGAGAAATGTCCAGAGCGGAAAAGGATTTCATGACAGTCTCAGTTTGCGCTTTAATGGTTTGGTAGAAATCAGGGGCACATCGATTGGCGTAGAATTGGACAAGAGTGTTGTTTTTTACGGATTGGATGTATTCCTCGATAACGGCATTGATCTGTTTGGGAGCGAGCTGGAGGGAGGACTGATCGGAGTAATCTTTGGCTCTCGTGTTGTCCGGCTCCAGATTGAGGATGTTCTGGGACAGTTCAAGTGATTTTTCGTAATCTTTATCTTCAAAGGCTTTTTGAGTCTGGTTCAGAAGATCTTCGACCTGCCGGGCCCGTATTTGAGCCCTGGACTTTGATCTGGAAGCGAGAGCATCTTTGTTCTGTGGGTCGATACTGAGGATGGATTCCATGTGCTGGATACTCTTTCGGTAATCCTTGCTGTCGAACGCCTGTTGTCCCAATTGGGCATGGGCCAGAAACCACAGCTGTCTGGCTCTTTGATTTCTCTCGTCTAACAGCAGGACTTTCTCGGTCTGCAGGATACATTCTTGATAGTTTTTATTACTGCTGGCCTGCTCAGCGAGAAGCAGTGTGCTGGCGATGTCGAGCGTGCCGGACTGCTCTGCCTGATTATTTTTGGCTCGCTCGGAGTAATCTTGAGCCGTCCGGTTTTCGGGATCGAGCTTCAACACCTCGGCCATGCTGTCGATGGATTGAGGGTATTCTCCGTTTTCGAAAAACCGGATCCCCAATTGAAGATGCGATTGGAGGAGTAAGTCTCTGGCCTCAGAATTGTTGGTGTCCATGGCCAGGGCCCTCTCGGATTGCTGGATGGCTTCCGTGTAGTTTTTGCTTTGAAAAGCGGTTCGGGCCTGCTGGATGTAAGCCTGAAGGTTTTGTTCTTCCTGTTGTTCCGCCCGTCTTTTTTTTGCTTCGGCCAGTAAATCTTCGGCTCTGCTCTGCTGAGGGTCCAATTCGAGAATCTTTTCCATGTTCAAAATAGTGAGGTCGTAATCTCCATTGTCAAAGGCCTTGGTGCCTGCATCCAGCAGGTCGGCGATTTCACTTCTGACGTTGGGAGTTTCATCAGGTGCCGGCGGCTGAGCTTGCTCTCCCGTCTCCGAGGGAGGCGTGGCGGTTTGGAAGTTTGAATCGATTTGCCTGCCGTTTTTTAAAAAAACGAAGTAGACAACGGCTACGACCGCCGCGATTCCGGCCAATGTGGCCAATCCGTAAAGCAGTGGTTTCCTTTGGCGGGGCTTTTTTTCATCTCGGTCGACGTATGTCGCTTCCTGCTCTTTTTCCTTCTCTCTTTTCTTCTCCTCCACCTGGACTCTTTCCGTTTCTTTCTTTTTCGATTTGTCCTCTCCAGCTGACAGCGGACTTTCGGCCATCAATGTCGTACCGAGTGTCTGGTAGTTGGACAAATCATCGATTAAGTTTCTGCAGGACTGGTAGCGGTCTTCCGCTTTTTTTGCCAGGGCTTTCCTTATGATGATGTCCAGATCTTCGGGCATCCTGGCATTGAAGGTTCGCAAAGGCGGCGGATCTTCGTTCATGATTTTGTAGATAATGGTGGTGAAAGAGTCTCCGCTGAACGGTTTTTCGAAAGTGAGAAGCTCATACAGAATAGCTCCCAGGGCAAAGATGTCGGCCCTGTGGTCGACTTTTCTGCCGGCGACCTGTTCCGGAGACATATAATTAGGAGTTCCAAGGCTGGTTCCTGTCTGAGTCAGAGTGGAGGAAGATATCCTGGCAATCCCGAAGTCCACGATATTGGCTTTTCCCGAGTTATCGATGAGGATGTTCCCCGGCTTGATGTCCCTGTGCACAATTCCTTTTTGGTGAGCGTAGTCCAAAGCCGTACCGATTTGAGAGATGAGGTTAATGATACCGTCCAGGGAGAATTCTTTCCTGATGGCGATAAGCATGTCGAGGCTCTGCCCTTCGATGTACTCCATAGCGATATATGTCATCCCTTCGGATTGTCCGACATCATAGATGGTCACGATATTGGGGTGGGAGAGGTTTCCTGCCGATTGGGCTTCCCGGATGAATCTTTGAGTGGCTTCTGCTTGTTCATGCGGTTTATGAAAGGCCTCCATGCGAATGGTTTTGATGGCCAAGATCCTTCCGATAAGGGGATCTTCCCCTTTGTAGACGATGCCCATGGCCCCTCTTCCCAGCTCTCCGAGGATCTTGTACTTTCCTATTTTATCCATTGTTTGTGTTGCCTCTGCAATTTCCTATTATTGTATTGAATTTCTTCCCTTGAAATCAATGTGCTTCTCATTAATTGTCGCTTCAACCATTCCGTAGAATTAATCCAAAAAGGAATAGATTTGCCTCAGGGTTTTGTGTTTCATTTCACAACACTCAGTTTAACGGCTTCGGAAATAAAGAAGCATCACCATCATCCATCCGTCAGTTCCTGTTCACTGAAATGGGCCACGATAACGGTGATATTGTCGTGGCCTCCTTTTTTATTAGCTGCTTCGATGAGTTTTTGGCATATGGCTTCGGGATTTTTGTGTTTTCTGAATGTTTTCAGGATTTCCTTACTTGTGACGAGAGAATGAAGACCGTCACTGCACAGCAAAATGTAATCTTCCGGGCAAACCTCCACCGGGAAACTGTCGATTTCCGTTTCCGCATTCAAACCCAGAGAACGGGTGATCAGGTCTTTGTAGGGAGAATCCTTTATATCGTCCTCATTGAGTTCTCCCAATTGAAGCTGTTCGCTTTTCCAGTTGTGGT
>CBFDBS010000232.1:0-4420 GCA_965603105.1 uncultured bacterium | reverse complement strand
TATGATATGTTATTTCAAGATTCAATTGCATGGAGATTGAGGAGTAAAGACTATGAATCATGGAGCATTGATGCACCATCAAGAGGACGATATAGCCGTTGTCATTCAGGATGTGGCTGCAGGCACTACGATAAGAACAGTCACCTTGGATGGCCAAGAGGCCGGCACTGTCGAGGTTGTCGAAAATATTCCTCTAGGACATAAAATCGCGGTTCGGGATTTGGCCGTAGGGAAAGAGGTTATAGAATACGGGCGTGCCATCGGCCTAGCCAGTCAGACTATCGGCGAAGGTGCCCATGTGCACACCCATAATCTGAAAAGCATCCGCTGGGGAAAATAATGGACAATTTACAATTGACCGGTTATAGACGGGAAAACGGGCGAGTCGGCGTCCGCAATTATGTGCTGATCATTCCCGTAGACGACATCTCAAACGCAGCGGCGGTGGGAGTCATTTCTCTTATCCGGGGAACGATGGCCATTCCCCACCCCTACGGACGACTGCAATTCGGGCAGGATCTGGAATTGACATTCGACACCCTTATCGGTACGGGCCGCAATCCCAACATTGCTGCAGCCGTCGTCATCGGCATCGAACCGAAATGGACCGAACGCATCGCCGCCGGCATTGCCGAGACCGGCAAACCTGTCGCCGGCTTCAGCATCGAGCGCCAGGGTGACCTGAAAACAATTGAAGCGGCTTCCCGCCAGGCAATGGAGTTCAGCCAGTGGGCCTCGGAACAACAGAGGGTGCCAATTGAACTCGGTGAGCTGACGGTCAGCGCCAAGTGCGGCGAATCCGACACCACGCTCGGGTTGGCTTCCAATCCCACAGTGGGAAGGGTACTGGAGCGGATGATCGATGCCGGCGCAACCGCAATTTTTGGTGAAACCACCGAAGTCACCGGTGCAGAGGATAAGATCGCTGACCAATGCATCAACCAAGACGTCCGTAATGCCTTTTTGAAAACCTTTCAGGACTACCAGGAATTCGTCATCGGCACTGGGGCCGACCTCATGGGCTCTCAACCCACTGAAGGGAATATCCGCGGCGGACTGACGACAATCGAAGAAAAAGCCCTGGGCAACGTTGCCAAGATGGGCCGGAACAAGGTTGTCTCCGTGCTCCAACCCGCCGAAGCCCCCCAAAGCCCAGGACTCCACTTTATGGACAGTTCCAGCGCCGCCGCCGAGATGGTCACTCTCTGTGTGGCCGGAGGATCGGTCCTTCATTTTTTTACGACCGGACAGGGCAATATTATCGGCAATCCCATCATCCCGGTGATGAAAATATCCGCCAATCCGCTGACCATCAAAACCATGCCGGAACACATCGACGTGGATATCAGCGACATGCTCCGTCTTAAGATGACGCTGGACGAAGCCGCCGACAAAGTGTTGGACATGATGGCCCACAACATCAACGGCCGGTTAACCGCCGCCGAAGTCCTCGGCCATAGTGAATTTGTACTGACCAAGCTGCACCGGAGTGCATAGTCTATTTATCTTTCGATCGGTTCGATTGTCGAAGGATCCCGTTTCGCCTGCCATCGCTCCTCAGAACCGGGTGTTCCCTCAATATTCATTACACCTTCCATTCTGTTTCCAGTGGCAGTCCCTTGAAAATGCAGGTTGACTATGCGTCCCTCGAGCTTTGTTTCAAGAGAAAATTCAAGCTCACACCCCATAATTTTCCCGCCTTTGATGACAATGGGTATCTGAGAAGAGCCCTGAAATGCTTTGCCGCCGATCTGCTGAAACGTTTGTTTGATTGTCAACGTGAAGCGTTCTTTTCCAAAAACAGCCGGCAACGTCCATTCCCAGGTGCCTGTCACATTGGCGGGGATGATCCAAAAATAGACTCTGTGCTTGTTCCAGTAATTGTCGACAAAAAATTCATCGGCCAGATCGGGATCTTCCCCAAGGGAACTATCGATTTCCAATACGACGCTTTCATCGGGCAGCCAACTGTCCATATCAAAGTCGTGGGAAACAACTCTTGTGCCGGGCTTCAAATCCCGCAGCAGGGTTGGCCGCAGTCTTATATTGACACTCGAAAGAAGATACAGAGTCACGACCGAGGCCGGACGGATATCCGCTTCGAAAAGATCCATAAGACGAAACTCTACCCTGCCCTCGACACCCGCCTTGGCGGCGTTTTCCCGGCTCTCTTTGATACGCTGAGGATCGATATCGATACCGACTCCCCTGCAGCCCAGTTCCTTGGCGGCGGTAATGACGATTCTCCCATCGCCGCAGCCGAGGTCGTAAAGCACATCCTCCTTGCTAACGTCGGCCATTCCCAGCATTTTAGCCACGACCTTTTCCGGAGTCGGGACATACGGCACTTCCGGTGTTTTCCGCTGAACCACGTCTGCACTCAACATTAGAACGAGGAACAGTGGAATTAAAACAAAAAAGGTTTTTCCAGTACGCATATTTTTCTTCATAGTCTTGTCTCCTGAAAATCTGTATCTCTAAAGTATCTCAGACCTTTTGTAGACCACTTTTCCACCAACAATGGTGTAGTCGACCTTCGACGACATAATCTGGTCGTGGGGAATGGTCATCAGGTCGTTGTTGAACATGACGACATCACCCAGATAGCCCTCCTTGATTTTGCCCTTCCGGTCCTCCATGAATTCTGAATAGGCAGAATCGAAAGTATAGAGTTCGATGGCCTCCTCCATGGTCAGTTTCTGATCGGGAAACCACCCTTCACCCGGCTCTCCGGCCCTGTCTTTCCTGGTGACCGCGGCGTAAAGCCCTTCAAGCGGATCGAGAGGCTCCACGGCGTAATCCGTGCCGAAGGCGATTTTTGCCCCTGCGTCCAGAAGCCTCCTCCAAGCGTAGGCGCCTTTGCAGCGCTCGAGGCCGATTCTTTTTTCGGCAAAGCGCTTGTCGGTGATACAATGGGTCGGCTGCATGGAGGCAATCACACCAAGCTCCGCAAAACGGGGGATATCGTCATCGATCAGAATCTGGGCGTGTTCGATCCTGTGACGGCTGTCCCGGCTCCCGTTCAACTCCCTGGCCTTCTCAATGGCGTTTAGGGTCAGATGATTTCCTTTAGATCCGATGGCGTGGATGGCGATCTGGAAACCCATTTTATCCGCTTCGACAATGATGCGCTCCAGTTCCTCGTAGGACTGGAAAGGAAGTCCCGACTTATCCGGCTCATCCTCGAAAGGTTCGAAAAAAAGCGCCGTCCCCGAACCCAACGTCCCGTCGATATGCCCTTTGAGAAATCCGAAACGGATCCAGTCATCCTCCAAAGGGTACTTTTCTTTGAGCTCGGCGTATTCCCTGAGCATTTCTTCGGTGAGCCCGTCCAGCCGCTGTCCGACATAGGCTCTGAGGGTGAGCTTCCCCATCTCTCTAAGCTTTTGGAACATGTCAAAGCTTCCCGGAGGGAGATGGACGGTTGTCACTCCCAACCTGGCGGCCATGTCCAAAGCGGCCTGCCATTCTCTCAAACGCTGGGCTTCCTCTTCTTCGGGTGTCCTCTCGATCTCGGCGGCCCCGTAATTCAAAAGCCTTCTGGCCAATTCCTTGATAATACCGGTCGGTTCTCCCGTGACGGGATCTTTCTGGATTTCTCCACCCGGCGGATTGGGCGTATCTTTGGTGATTCCCGAGCTCTTCAGGACATAACTGTTGACCAGTACGGAATGACCGTCCGCCCGGCTCAAGGCAACCGGGTTGTCGGGAGAAACCGGATCGATAAGCTCCTTGGTGGGCCACTGTTTATCAAGGAACATCTCATGCTCCCATCTCCCTCCCCTTATGAGCTGACCGGATTTGGCCTGGGCAACTTTTTCGGCCACTTTCTCGGTGATGATTTTAGGGTCTGTGATATATCGGAAATCGATATAATCGGGATCGATGCCTCCAAAATGGGCATGGGCGTCGTTGAAACCGGGTACGACCAGCCGTCCCTTGGCATCGATAACGGTAGTGGTCCCTTCATCGATATAGGATTTGATTTTCCTGTTGGTGGATACCGCTACGATTTTCTCCCCCATGAAGGCAATAGCCTCAGCTCTTGGATTGGCCTTGTCGATGGTGACAACTTTGGCATTCTCGATCACCAAATCGGCCGGCGGCACATCGCCCCTCCGGCTGCAGCCGGAGATTGTAAGACAGAACAACAGGGAAAAAAGCCAAACAAGTCTTTTTTTACGCATGAAAATTCCCTCCATAATGAACTTTGTAAAGGCCCTCATATAATCGCTTATTGTACCACCTAAAAAATCATAGCTCCATATTTTTAAATATATGCAAGCACCTCCAAAATCTTGGCTTGAGCAGGGCTGTACCAGACGCAGATGAAGAGAATCTAATGACCAGACAAAGTAAAGGGGGAAAAAAGAGTCGAAGAATTATCTCCAGGGATAGCAGGCTCTCGACTCGCAGTATC
>CBFDBS010000231.1:0-4480 GCA_965603105.1 uncultured bacterium | reverse complement strand
AAAAACGAATCATTATATCTTATCGATAACATGAACGGTCATGTGTCTTCCACTTCTGATTTTCTTAAACATATCTTCTTTCATTCATGCCGGCTGAATATGGTCAAAAGCCTCATCAAAGAGGCCCACAAATCTAAAGATTCTATATTATTAGCCTAAAAGGAGGTTCTTTATGAGAAAAAATCTGAACCCGGCTTTCCAGCTCGGCCTGGCTGTCCTGGTCCTCGTCGCTCTGCAGCTGACCACGGGATGCGCCAGTTTTCCGGGCAAGCAGCTTCCCCAGGTCGCGCCCGCCGAGTATTATCAGGTCGAAAACAAACCATCGGTCTATGTGGACGCCAGTCTCTATACTTCACTCAGGGGCGGAGGAAAGCAAGCCGTAGAGAATTTCGAAGCGAAACAGTACTTCGAATCCTATCTGAAGACAAGCTTTGATGAAGCCGGGATATTCAATGAAATCTCCACCAACAGCGTCGACGCCCTGGACATGGACTTAACGGTTGAAATCGACTTCACCAACTACGGGAGCTACGGTGGAGCCGTCGTTGCAGGCATTATTTCCGGCATCTCTTTCGGTTTTATTCCCACCTGGATCAAAGATAAATACAGCTTGGAAGCCACCGTTTACGACAACCAGGGCAACCAGCTCCAGCAGTACCACTATGCGGATCATATAACAACATATATTCATCTGGTTTTCATCCCTTTTGTCGGCTCCTCAAAAAAAGCAGTGGAAAAAGTAAGCACAAACATGTTCAGAAATTTACTCAATGATCTGTCCCAGGAGCGGTTCATGCGCCAGTATTCTCAGAGCGGGCGTATGCCGGAAACAAGAGGGGCTGAAAGAACGCTGAACAGGCAGCCGGCGCAGCAGGAAAAGCTGCCGTCCGGCACAGAAAAAATGGAAATCAGGGTGATCGCCCCCAACGCCGTAGTCCGGCTTCATGCCGATGCTGAAAGTCAAGTCATGGCGGAGATTCCGGTAGGAGTGAGGATGGAAGTCCGGGACAAAAAGGGAGAGTGGTTTTTTGTTTCCTTCACCTCAGGCGAAAATACGGTTCTGGGCTACATCCACCAGAGCCTCGTCGAAGAGATCAAATGAGAAAAACGGACCGGGGCAGGTCAATTAAAAAGACCCTCTTCTTCGTCTTATTGGCGGCTGTGGTTTTTATGTCTTCGTGTTCCTCCCACTTAACAGTCGTCATCGCTCCGGATTATGAAACGTATCTGAAAGGCGAAAATGTCCTCTCCGCCCTCGATAAGACCTTCAGCTTCAGCCGGGGAAGGTTCATGGACAAGAGGAAAGACCCTTCATATGTCGGATTCTACTCGACAGGGTATTCAGCCACAGTCACGTTGGTTAATACGGATCAGGCCGCCGAAGACATCCTCTTCGACGGGTTGAAAAATGTTTTCACCCGGTCCGGTCACAAGTGGACCGATCCGCCGGAAGCCGATATCCTCGTCGACATCATTCTTCAGGAAATGGCAGCGGGGGAAGGTGGAATTGAAGGGGCAAAATATCTGACGGCCAAGCTCGATGCCCAGATCAGCTTCGTGGACAGCGCGACAGAACGGGTCTTTTACACCAGCAGCTATGCCGGTTCCAGCGCCAGCCCGTATGACGTGATCCAGAGGCTGCAGATGGCCATCATCAGCTGTATGGACAATGTGGGCAACGACCTTAAACTGGCCAGAGCGATCATCAATCAGTTCAAGACAATATACAAACCGATCTAACAGGCCTCATGCCCTCAGTTTATGAAAATGACATTTATTTGGAGCCAGACAATGAAAATGAATCTTTTTTTGAAACAACGGGGAATCCATCTCCTTCTCTTTTTTATTCTCCTTTTTGGCCTCACGGGAACGACCCAAGCCGACAGCCTCAAAGTGAGGATCATCGTCAGCGAAGCCGAAATCCGTTTAGAACCTGAGAGCACCAGCCTCGTCATAGGCCGTGCCCTCCTGGGTTCGGTCCTGGAATCGGAGAAAAAATCGGGAGACTGGTATTTTGTCTCTCTGCCGCCGGACGAAAACAACTTCATCGTTTCCGGCTATGTCCACCAGGATTCCGTAGAGATTATAGGAGAAGCGGCGGACCTTCCGCGGGAGAAAACAAAAAAACCCGTCCGCACACCCCCTCAGCCCGAACAGATCGTCCGTCAGCCCGAACAGGTCAAAGTCCCCTCCGTCCCCGAAATAATCCGTCCCCGCAGGCTTTATTTAAAGGGAATCTTCGGAGCCGGAATTGGATTCGACCAAATCAAGACGGGCATATATAAACAATCCCTGGTCACAGATGAATGGCGGGAGGTTATTCTTTTGCCGGGAGGAGGAATAGGTCTCGATGTCGCTCTAGGCTACCGTTTTTTACCATCTTTGATGGCCGAATTCGGGATGGCCTATGAGAGCACGGGAACAGCGGTCAAAGACACCGGAGAGGAGATTTATTTCAGGAGATATCCTTTAACCCTCACTCTTATTCACTCATTCAAAAGCAAGGGTAAAATTCAGTTCTATGTCGGAGGAGGGGCCGGTTTTTATCTCAATCCGAAATTCTTCCTCAATATGTCAGGTTTAGAAATCGAGATCAAATACAAGCCTGCCGCCGGTTTCCATGGACTGATAGGCATCTCTACCAATACAAAAAACAAAGGGGCCTTTTATTTCGGCGAATTGAGATTCTCGGGGATCATGAATTACGAATGGGAGACGGCAACTGTGGAGGGCTTTTCCGCCATTCCATCTGACGAATTCCAGAAACTGACCGGGATGGGAATATACATCAATTTCGGATTAGGCTACGGCTTTTAATATTCGGTCGATCTGACACCTCTTTCTTTAATAATCGAGAAATTTAAAAAAAAAGGATCAAAAAAATGAAAAGATCAAAAATTACAAAAGGCCGCATTTTTCTTTTGTCTTTTTTGGCCATCGCTCTGCTGATCCCGGCCGGAACAGCTGCCGGCCAGGCTGCTGCGGATGTGACTTCCAACAGCAAACCCATGGGGAAAATCGCTCTTCAATTGAATCCTCTGGGATTTCTTCAATTCGGCCCCATTGTCGGCGTCGAATTCAACATCGCATCCAGCACGTTTTTTACGACCCAGTTTCGCTATCAGGCTCTGGGTCTGTTGTATCAAGCTGTCGCATCGGAGGGCTTCGAGAACGAAGTGACCTTCGGGAGTATGGCAGTCGGCGCGGGAATAAAACATTTTTTAAATAATTCCAGATCACCGCACCGTCTTTATATCGGTCTTGTCACCGAGTATGGGTGGGGAGGAACAAGAGGAAGTGTCGGGACTTACCAAGAATGGGAAGGAAGAAATGCTCAAATCAACGTGCTTTCGAATTTCGGCTACCGCCTTCGCTTTCGTTCCAATTTCTTTATCAATTTAGGAGCAATGGCCGGAGCCTCTATAGAAATCAAAGACGACTGGTGGAGAATCAATAATCCCAATACCATTTTCAAAGGGGATCTGCCGATTTTAATTCTCGGCATGCTGGAAGTTGCCTTTGGCTGGGAGTGGTGACAGGCTGAATTCGAAGCAAGAAAATGGTTAGTAAATTTCACACAACCATCTTGATTATCGTCGTCTTGTTTCTCATTTCGTTCGGATGTGTCGGTGGACAGAAGACCGGCTCGATCAGCGGTTTCATAATCAGTGAAAAAACTGATGAACCAGTAAGAGGAGCCTTAATCATTCTGGCCAAGCAGAAAGAGGGACAAGAAGGGGAAGATGTTTATGAACTTGTTGCGAAACCCACAACCACAGCAGACGAAAAGGGAGCATTCGAGCTGAAGGACGTGCCAGTTGGAACATACGTTTTGACTCACGCAGTAGAAGAAGAATTGAAGTCCACGCCTGAGGAGTGGAGTGAAGTGGAAATAAAGAACCTGCGGTCGGAATTTGATCAGAATGATTTGGCTTTTGTGGTAGTTAACAAAGGAAAATTCTGGGATAAAGGCTTTCAAAGCTTGGGGGATGTTCAAATGATCACCAAGGATAACGGCATGAATCTTAAAAACGGCTCGATTCGTTCCAAAGCTTTGGGAATCACGATCATGGCCGAAGAGATGAGCCTGGCACCTATTGTAGAAGTGAGAAAGGATGAGACTGTTAATATAGAATGGAAAGTTAAAGGGCGGTAACAGATCTCTTATATTCCGGGAATTTAATTCTTTTCTCTTTTTTCTAATTTGTGCTTTTCACCTCTATTCACTTTTTTGACATTCTTCAAATAAAACAATATTCTAATACTTCCAAAATCAAGGGGATAAAGTGGCAGAAGGTGCCCTCTATGCGATTCTGAAAACAACGACAGCGTACGATTATGCATCGAGTGTGCAGTTCCACTTCCTGGTGAAGACCAAGATATCGTCACCAGAGCCTCAGAACTTCCCTCCGGCCCGTACAGAATAGAACGGAGACTTTCTCCTCACCCACACCCCTTGAAGGCAGACAGGATAAGGAGG
>CBFDBS010000230.1:0-4495 GCA_965603105.1 uncultured bacterium | reverse complement strand
ATCGACAAGTATTTGAATCAAAATCTGGAAGCAGGAGATGACCTCTGTAATCACGGACATGATGGAACAGGACACGGTTCCCACGAATGCGGCCAAGAATCCTCCCCACATCAGGCCCAATCCTATCAACCGCTCAAAGGTCGCGAAATCTGTGTGACCGCGCTCGGTCCGGATTTGGATTCGGACGTGGATCCAAAATTCGGCCGGGCCCAGTTTTTCCTTTTCTTTAACCCTGAGACCAACACCTTCGAAGCCATTAAAAATCCAAACTTGGAACAGGCTCACGGAGTTGGCATTCAAACCGCTCAGCTGGTGGTGAATCACAATGTCGGCGTCGTCCTCTCCGGAGCCTTCGGCCCCAAAGCGGCCCAAGTACTGGAAACGGCAGGAATCCAAATGAAGGCAGGCTACAGCGGCTCCGTTAAAGACGCCCTGGCCAAATTTCAAACAGAGGGGTAGAGATGGCCGTCAGAGAAGAAGATGCGAAAATCACAAAGGCTCTAGCCAAAATAAAAAATCGGGTTCTCGTCTTCAGCGGCAAAGGCGGCGTGGGGAAGAGCACGGTCGCTGCCAATCTTGCTCTGGCTTTAGCCAAAAAGGGAAAAAAAGTCGGGCTTCTGGATGTGGATATTCACGGTCCCAATCTGCCCAAAATGCTTGGAGTCGAAGGCAGAAGTCTTGATGTTTCTTCCCAGGGCATCAAACCGGTCTATGTTTCCGACAACCTCCATTTGGTGTCCATGTCCTTTTTGCTTCAGGACCCCGATCTTCCTGTTATTTGGCGGGGCCCGATGAAAATGAAAGCTATTGAGCAGTTCCTAGGGGATGTCGACTGGGGAGAACTGGACTGGCTGATTATCGATTCGCCCCCGGGGACTGGAGACGAACCATTATCCGTAGCCCAGCTCATTCCGGCCACAGGGGCGGTTATTGTCACCACCCCCCAGGAAGTGTCTTTGATGGATTCGAAAAAGGCCGTGGCTTTTGCCCGCCAACTCAACCTCAATATTCTGGGTATTGTCGAGAACATGAGCGGTTTGACCTGCCCTAACTGCGGGCAGAAAATCGATCTATTTAAAGAAGGGGGCGGGTTCAAGGCAGCCATGGAGCTGAAGATTCCTTTTCTGGGAAAAATTCCTCTCGATCCCCAGATCGTCATCTTGGGAGATGAGGGAAAATCGTTCGTCGACACCCAGCCGGAATCCAAGGCCAGCCAGGCCTTTTCCGATATCGTCAACAAAATCATTGAAGCTTCATAGTTTCAATCTCTTTTTATTTGAAAGGAGGCTCACGTGGCCAAAATTGGAATCATCATCTGCGGCCGTTACCAGGACTGCGGGGGAGGAAAATGCTTCAGAGCCGTTCGGGAAAGAGTCGGGGCCTTCTCCCGCTATCCACAAGATGAACCGCTGGAAGTCGTCGGCTTTTCCTACTGTGGCACTTGTCCAGGCGGCAACATCGAGTATGTTCCCGAAGAAATGAAGAAAAACGGAGCAGAAGTTATCCATCTAGCCACCGGATTGGTCGTCGGATATCCCCCCTGTCCTCGGATTCGCCATTTCAAGGAATTTTTGGAAACCTCATATAACATTCCGGTTGTCATTGGAACCCATCCCATTCCTCTGAAGTATCTCGAAGCACACTCCAAGCTCTCCTCCTGGAAAAAAATGAATATGGAAGAGTTGGCAGGGGATCTGATGAGAGAAGATCGAAAGATTATGGAAGATTATAATTAAGGAGGCAGACATGCCAGAAGGAAGCCGCAGACAAGGGAATACGGGAGGACGAAATAGAATGGGAGGCATGGGACCCGGCGGGCAATGTTTATGTCCTTCCTGTGGAACGAAAGCTCCCCACAAAGCCGGGATTCCTTGCTTGGAAATAAAATGCCCCAAGTGTGGCTCCATGATGACTCGGGCCGGACGGTAAAATGCCGATCTACGAATACAGATGCCAAAACTGTGGCAAGGTCAGCGAAATCTTTTTTCGCTCTTTTCGGCATGATGAAGAAATCAGCTGTTTGTTCTGCCAAAGCCCAAATCTAGACAAAGTCTATTCCACACCAGTGGTTAATGTCCGCCAATCCAACCCAAAGGGGACAACCTGCTGCGGCAGCACCGAACGGTGTGATCAGCCCCCTTGTTCGGAAGGAGGTTCGTGTCGAAGAGACTGACGGTTCTTATTGAAAGAGAGTTGCCGCAAAATAAATAGACTTCGACTGACAGGAAAAATGAAAAATCCATTTGCACTTCTTACCGTTGTTTACGACAACACACTCTATGACCAAAAACTGAAGAGCGATTGGGGATTCTCCTGTTTTATCCAGGGAAAGGGGGGATCCATCCTTTTTGATACGGGAAGCGACCCACAAATCCTGCTCGCCAACATGAAAGATCTCAACATTGAACCCAAAAACATCGACCGGATTGTTTTATCCCATGAACACAAGGACCACACAGGCGGCCTCGAAACACTTCTGGAGATAAATCCAAACATTGAGATCTGGCTGCCTCACACATTTTCTCAGGCTATCAAAGACATGGCAAGAAAACTGGGAGGCCGAATTCACGAAGTCAAGGAATTTCAGAAGATAGACAGCGGAGCTTATACGACAGGAGTCATCAACGGCTGGATCAGGGAACAATCACTCATCCTGGATACGGAAAAAGAACTTGTTTTGATAACAGGCTGTGCCCATCCAAGGATTGTTAACATCCTTTCGACAACCAAAGAGATCATGGGGGAAAAAATAGGAATGGCCCTGGGCGGGTTCCACTTGCTGGGCTTCGAAAAGAAGGAAATTCTGAATATCATCGATTCATTCAGGTCATTGGGCATTGAAAGAGTCGGCCCCTGCCACTGCACTGGAGAGGAAGCCCGCAAGCTTTTCCATGAGGAATATCAAAACGATTTTATCAACGTCGGAACGGGAAGGCGGATAAAGATATAATGATTCTCTCTATAGCCAGCGGAAAGGGAGGCACAGGAAAGACGACCATCGCCATCAATCTGGCTCTGTCTTTGATCGAAAAAACTCCTGTTCAATTTCTCGATTGTGATGTCGAGGAACCCAATGCTTCCTTTTTTTTAAAGCCTCAAATTCTGGAAAAGAGGGATGTCTCTCTTCCCGTTCCGGAAATCTTGGAAAACCAGTGCACGTATTGCGGAAAATGTGCGGAATTTTGTGCCTACAATGCCCTGGCCGTCTTAAAGAGTGATGTCCTCGTCTTTCCCGAACTCTGCCACGGTTGCGGAGGCTGCCGACTTATCTGCCCGGAAGACGCTATCCGGGAAAAAGGAGAAAAAATTGGAGTCCTGGAAATAGGGGAAGCGGGTTCTCTTCAGTTCATACAGGGTAAACTCGACATCGGGAAAGCAATGTCCCCACCTATCATAAGGGAAGTGAAAAAATTGATTAGTCCTGGATACATCTCTCTCATCGATGCCCCCCCCGGCACCTCCTGTCCGGTCGTCGAATCCGTCAAAGGCAGCGATTTTACATTGCTTGTGACCGAGCCCACGCCCTTCGGATTGAACGATCTCCGGCTGGCCGTCGACACCCTCAGACAGCTCAAAATTCCCTTCGGAGTCATCATCAACCGCGATGGCCTCGGTGACCCGGGAGTCCAAAATTATTGCCGGGATGAAGGCATCTCTATTTTGATGACTATACCCATGGAAAGAAGGATCGCCGTTGCCTATTCTCAGGGAAAACCTCTGATCGATATTTTCCCTGCTTACAAGAAAAAATTTACCGAGATGTACGAAAGTATCCAACGGAAAATCTCATGAAGCAGTTGACTGTCATCAGCGGAAAAGGAGGCACAGGGAAGACTGTCTTTACCGCTTCGTTTGCCGCACTCGCCTCGAATGTCGTTGTGGTCGACTGCGATGTGGATGCCGCCAATCTCTATCTGCTCCTTCATCCTCAGGTTCAAGAGACCCACCAGTTCACAGGGGGAAAGAAGGCAGAGCTCATCGAGGAACGGTGCACAGGATGCAATGAGTGTCTCTCCGTTTGCCGTTTCGATGCCCTCTCTGCCAGCCAAAACGAACATATTGAAATTTCCCCCTTTTCCTGTGAAGGCTGCGGAGTATGTGCCTGGGTCTGTCCAGTCGAAGCCATTGAAATGGTTCCCAGTATATCGGGGGAATGGTTTGTCTCCGAAACACGCTACGGACCATTCGTCCATGCCCGCTTAGGAATTGCCGAGGAAAATTCGGGCAAGCTTGTCGCCGAAATCAGGAAGAAGGCCAAAGAGCTCGCCGAAAAAAACGGCTCAACACTCATCCTCATCGACGGCCCCCCAGGAATAGGGTGCCCGGTCATCTCCTCTCTCTCGGGAGCTGATATGGCTTTAGTCGTAACCGAGCCCACCCTGGCAGGAATCCATGACATGAAACGGGTCATCCAGACAGCCCAGCACTTCGGCATTCAAACGGCCTGCTGTATTAACAAGTCCGACCTCAATTTGAAAAATTCGGATCAAATCGC
>CBFDBS010000229.1:0-4496 GCA_965603105.1 uncultured bacterium | reverse complement strand
GTTACCGATTTCCCGTTCACTTCAGCTGTAGTCAGAACCCGGAGAATCCCCGTCACTTCCCCAACACCTGGGATCTGGGCAATTTTTTCGGCATGGCTTGTACTCAGAAACGATGAACTCCGGATGAGGTTATTTGAGTTTTTCTCACAAATCCATACCTGGCCGGAACACCCCTGAACATATCCAGCCGCACCTTTCTTGACGCCTTGGTAAATTCCCAGTTGAAAGAGCATCAGAATGACTGTAAATCCCACTCCTCCCACCGTGATCACAAAGCGGGTCTTTTCTCTCGAAATCGTTCTCCAGGCAAAGGGAATCATCTTTCTCACTCCAGCCCCCATTTCTTTCCCCAAAAATGAAACTCTTCGAGCAGCTTATGGAGATGGTTGTCCTCGACGCCCCACAGGTTTCTCAAGGGCGCCATATCCATTTCCACTTTTTCTCCTGAGTCAAGGAAAACTCCCATGTTCGAATTATTCTCCACAGTCCCCACATCAACCGGGAAAAAATCGGTTTTGACTGTATCTTCGATAAAGGGATCCACTTTATCCGGCGGGACAGTGAAGACAAGTTCAAACTCTCCGTGTATTCCGGCTGCCATAAACCAGGGGGGAATGTCCGTGCTGCAGCAGAATGCCCAGACTTCAGGCGCCAGGATTTTCTGCCAGTCGGGCTTGAAAAAAAAGCCGGCCCCGTTGATCCGGGAGAGCTGGTCAATGGTGATGAGCAGTCCGTCACTGGTATCCATGCAGCATGTGGCATATTTTCGTATCATCCGTCCCTCTTTGAGGCGGGCCTTGGGCCGGTAGAGCCTCTCAGGGAAAAGTCTATCTGCCATCCCGCTTATTTTCGCCAGACCAAGAGCATTTCCCTGGCCGACTCTTCCGCTGACATAAATGTGGTCTCCGGGATTGCCGCCCGAACGCATCATTTTCTGCCGGCGGGGGACAAGGCCGAGGGCGCAGCCTGTCAAGGAACCGTTTGGGGCTGTATTTGTATCCCCCCCCAAAAGATACACTCCAAGCTCCCGGCAGGCTGCTGCCATACCTTGGGCGATTCCCTTCCGGAACTGTTCGTTCCATGAGGTTTCAAAAGAAACCGAGGTGACAATCCCCACCGGATCGGCTCCCACGGCGGCCAGATCGCTAAAGCTGGCCATAACTGTCACCCATCCCATCGTGAAGGGATCCTGGTACAGTTTTTGAGCGATTTCTTCGGCAAGAGTATCGATAGTCACAGCCAACAGATGAGTGCTGTTAACAGGGATTTCGACGATCTCGGAATCCGATTCATGAGGCCGGTTGACTTGACTGGGGCAGCGCAGAAAGCTGCGCAGCCAGAGATCGATGTCCCTGTTTTCGGAAACGGCATCCATATGTCTCATTGGCAGCACCTCGCGGCTTTGGGCAGAACCTTAAATTCCACACGGGTGGCATTAACCACTTCCCCGTCCATTTCCAGAGCGAATCGGCGATGACTTTCCAGCCGTAGTTTTTTTGCCTTCAGGGCGGTTGTCTTCGGATAACCGGAAAATTTTTTCCCGTAGAGCCTGATCAGAGTCCGGACGGCTTCAACCTTCGACATGTCGTCACAGATATTGATTCCCAGGTCTCCGTCATCGTGCCCGATGACCGTGTCGTAACACAGCCCCCCTGCAAAATGCGGATTTTTAATGACTCCCAAATTGGACAGGAAGGTTTTTTTGGGAAGTCCATTGTCTACAGTCAGGAAACAGGGGATGTTTCTGTATGTCGCCAGTGTCTTTAAAGCCGAGGCGACAACCGCAGCATCATGACAGATCTTTTTCATATAAAAAATGAAGGCGTGCCGGGAATTATAAAAGTCATTGGCCTGAGCGGTCACTCCGATACTGGCATTGATAAGGCAGAGACGGGACCGCAGCTTTTCACCGCCGTTTCCATAACCGACGGCAATCAAATCGGTTTCCACGGCCTTTTTCCAGTCCATCCGGACGGAAATGCCGTTGATGCACTTTTCTTTACGGAAGGGTTTATGAAAATCATTGCTCGAACCCAGTCCCACCGATCCGATTGTCAACTCACCTGAAAACGGCTTCAAGCGCAGAAGAGAATTCAAGAGGTGATGAAGAGTTCCGTCTCCCCCCGCGGCTATGAATATCCGTTCACCTGCCTCCAGTGCTTTTTCAATCTGGAAAGGGAATCGTTCGGGTGACAGGATCTGCTCAGAAGAAAACTTTCCGTAGATACGACGGAGATCGCTTTCGATTCTCCGCCATTTGGATAATCCTTTGCCGTAGTCACAGACCGGATTGATAAAAATGCGCATTTCAGACTTGCTCCTTTGAAGGCCTCCTATGGAGG
Source organism: uncultured bacterium (assembly GCA_965603105.1). Classification (GTDB taxonomy): domain Bacteria; phylum Acidobacteriota; class Aminicenantia; order Aminicenantales; family Aminicenantaceae; genus CBFDBS01. The sequence continues at coordinate 2,154 of CBFDBS010000229.1, read as the reverse complement.
ATCCATTCGAAACCCAAATAAAAGATCAGGACTGCAGGTGCCCATAGAGGACGAAGCAGAACAATCTCTGTCAGCCGGAGGAGAATGAATCCCCGGACAACATGAGCGATGGGTTTGAAGGCCTTATGTTCATCCCGTATCCTGTGAATGCCGACCTGAGCCATAACCAGGACCACAACAGCGGCTGCAAAAAAAGGCAGTGATACCCAGTGAAGTGCCGGTCTCGGTTCAGAAGCGAGCCAAAAGAACATCCCCCATCCCACAGCAAGAAGGGAAAAAAAGGCCAGGAAATCGCTGGCCAGGGCTGCCTTCTTCCATCCAAAAACCACCATAAAAGTCCTGTATCCGCTCTGCCGGTCGGCGGAGATGTCTTTGAAATAGCCCATCAGGACAAAATTGGCGTAGCTGAAAAAAACGCCGACCATGATGAACAGGAGGATTCTCTCTTGGAACAGAAGGCGAAAATCCAATCCCGGGCCTGAAGCGGCCAGCCATCCCAGCAAGGGAAGCAGGGCTACAATCCAACCGTCGTAAATGGGGCCTGCCCACCACTTGCGTTTGAAATAGGTGTATGTGGCGATACCGAATACAGCCAGCCCTCCGACAAGTAGAGTCCAGGTGTTGAGAAAAAAAAGGATAAGGCATCCCGAGACTAGGCCGGTCAGGCTAACGGCCAGAACTTGTTTCCGGTCGATAATCCCCTGGACAAGGGGCCGGTAAGGAGACGAAATGGAATCCGTGTCGATGTGATAACAGTCCGTAAAGGCCTGTCCGAATCCGTAGGACAGGAAGAAGACGGGAAAAACGATCAGGAACACGCCGATCCCTCTCTGGGGTCCGGATGCATATCCCGCCATCCCCGCCGCACCCGAAATGAGCAGGAGATAAGGACGCATGGTCAGCCAGTAGGCTTTCCAAAATCGGAGGCTCCAGAAACTTGCCTTAGGCCTCTGTGTTCTCTCCTGTTGTGTCATCGTTTTTTCCTCGTCAGATGAGTCCCACTTTTTTCCCGACGCGCTTGAATTTGTCGACAGCAAACTCCAGTTCTGTTTCACTCAGAGTCGCCATCACACTGATCCGGATCAGCGAAGACTCGGCACTGACACCCGGAGGAATGACCGGATTGACAAACACGCCTTCTCTTTCCAGCTCCATGGCCATGTTCAAGGCTTTCAGATCGTCACCGACCAAAAGAGGGATGATAGGTGTCTCGGTAGGCATAATCCTGAAATTGAGATTCGCCAGACTGTCCTTGAGCCATCGCGTGTTTCTTCTCAACCGGGCCAGCAAGTCGGGTGTTCTCTTGATCACCCGGAGTGAGGCCAGCACAGTCATGATCACTGACGGCGGCAGACTGGCGCTGAAAAGAAACGGCCGGGAATTGAAGCAGATGTAGTCGATGATTTCTTTTCTGGCGCTGACAGCTCCACCCACAGTTCCAAGGGTTTTGCTGAAGGTGCAGCAGATCAGGTCGACCTGATTTTCCATATTGTAATGTTCGAGAGTTCCCCTGCCGTTCTTTCCCATAACACCGGTCCCATGGGCATCATCGACCATGACGGCAGCTCCGTACCGGTCGGCCAGCTCTTTGATCATGGGAAGATTGGCCAGATCGCCCTTCATGCTGAAAACACCATCAGTGACAATGAGTTTTTTATCTTCGGGCGCCAAGGAAGCCAGATTCTCTTCCAAACTGGTCATGTCATTGTGTTTGTAGATCTTGACCTTGGCTTTGGAAAGTCGAATTCCATCGATGATGCTGGCGTGATTGAGCTGGTCGCTGAGGACGACATCGTTTTCTCCTACCAGAGCGCTGATCGTCCCCAGCATGGTCATATAACCAGTACTGAAGAGAAGTGAGGCTTCTGTTCCCTTGAATTCCGCAAGCTCTTTCTCAAGCTGAAGGTGAAGACTGGTCGTCCCGGCAAAGGGGCGCGAGCTGCAGGAGCCGGTGCCGTAGGTGTCGATCGTCTCTTTCACGGCTTTTTTGACCGCAGGATGATGGGAAAGACCCAGGTAGTTATTGGAACCGAGCATGACCAGTGTTTTTCCGTCTTTGACGACGGTATTGGTAGCCGGCGGATCGATGCGCCGCAAGTAAGGATTCTGATTCTGCAGCCTTTTGATATAAGAATCAAAGAAGCTCTGGAACTG
>CBFDBS010000228.1:0-4565 GCA_965603105.1 uncultured bacterium | reverse complement strand
GTGGTCGCTCATGCTTTGAAGGATGCGGGCATGGAGGTCATCTACACCGGACTTCACCGGACGGTCGAAGAAATCGTCAAAACGGCTCTTGAGGAGGACGTCGATGTGATCGGATTGTCCATCTATTCGGGAGCTCATCTTCCTTTGAGTTCCAAGCTCATGGACAGCCTCAGAGCGAAAGAGATATCGGATAAAATCGTCTTGGTCGGAGGGAATATCCCCCAGAGGGATATCGGCGAGCTCAAAGACTTCGGTGTGACCGAGGTTTTCCCCATCGGCTCCAAGCTCGATGATATTATCGCCTTCATCAGAAAAAAGGTCGCCTGACATGAAGAATAAACCGATACCCGAAAATTTTGATGAGGTTATCCTGGAATCCGGGATAAAGGTCAAACCGGTCTACGGCCCTGAAGATATCGCCGGAGTGGAATTTGAAGAAAAGATCGGCCGTCCCGGGCAGTACCCCTTCACCCGGGGAATCCATCCCTACATGTATCGGCAGCGTCCCTGGACCATGCGCCAGTATTCGGGTTTCGGAACCGCCGAAGAAACGAACGAACGGTTCAAGTGGCTGTTGAGCCAGGGACAGACCGCCCTGAACGTGGCCTTCGATCTCCCGACACAAATGGGCTTGGATTCGGACGATCCGCTGGCCGAAGAGGAAGTGGGCCGGGTGGGAATGGCCATCGATACCCTCAAAGATCTGGAGAAAGCTTTTCTTGGCATCCCCATCCTAAAAATAAGCACCTCTCTGACCATCAATCCTGTCGCCTCGGTTTTACTGGCCATGTATCTTGCTGTGGCCGAAAAGCAGGGGATTCCCTGGGATGAAGTGAGAGGAACGACTCAGAACGACATTCTTAAAGAATACATCGGCCGGGGAACATGGATATTTCCGGTTCAGCCGTCGATCCGGCTCATCGGGGACATGGTCGAATTCTGCTCCCGGAACGTACCCAAGTTCAATCCCTTCAGCGTCTGCGGTTACCACATCAGGGAATCCGGCGCCACTCCAGTCCAGGAGATGGCCTACGCTTTTTCCATTGCCATCGCCTATATCGAAGAAATTCTCTCTCGAGGACTTGAAATCGACAGCTTCGCCGGCAGGATCGCCTTCAATTTTGACATCCACGGTAATCTCTGGGAGCAGGTGGCAAAATTTCGTGCCGGGAGAAGACTCTGGGCCAAAATCGTCAAAGAACGGTTTGGCGCCAATAATCCGCGCTCCATGCTTTTACGCATGATCGCCGGAGGAGGAGGAGGCGGCCTGACCGTCCAGCAGCCCGAAAACAACATCGTCCGCGGCGCCTACTACGCCTTGATCTCGGCCCTGTCCGGGACACAGACTATGGCCCTCTGTTCTTATGACGAAGCCTACACTATCCTTTCTAAAAAAGCGGCACTGCTCAGCTTGAGGACGATGCAAATCCTGGCCGACGAAATGGGCCTCAAGGATACTGTCGATCCTCTGGGCGGATCGTACTATATCGAATGGTTGACGGAAGAGATGGAAAGAAAAATCGTGGAGGTGATGGACAAGGTCGAAGCCCTGGGCGGTATGGTCAAGGCCGTCCAGGAGGGCCTTATCCAGAGAGAAGTCAGCCGGCAGGCCTATCTCAGAGAAAAGAAAATTCAATCCGGGGAAATCCCCAAAGTCGGAGTGAACAGATACGTTATGGAGGATGAGGAAACCCAAATTGAAATTCATCCTTTCAATCCCCACGTCGCCGAAAAGCAGAAGAAAAAGCTGGAAGAGATTAAAACCTCCCGGGACAGTGAAGAGGTTCAGGCTTCTCTCGAGGGATTGAGAGGGGCTGCCCGGACGGAAGACAATGTGATGCCTCATCTGATGAAGGCCGTCAAAGCCTATGCCACACTCGGAGAGATAACCCAAGTCTTCAAGGACGTTTTTGGTCAATTCAAAGAGCCGGTCGGAATATGACACACTACAGGATCGGAATCGATGTCGGAGGGACCTTCACCGACTTTCTGCTGACTTCCGACGAAAACAGTGCTGAGATTTACAAGGTCCTCTCCACGCCGGAAGATCCATCGATAGGATTGATGAACGGCCTGGCCGAAATGGCCAAAAGCAAGGGTTTATCCCTGGAAGATTTCATCAAAGAAGTCACGACCGTCGTCCACGGAACTACGGTCACGACCAATGCCGTCCTGACCCGGAAAGGGGCCAAGACCGGGCTGTTGACCACCAAAGGGATGCGGGATGCTCTGGAGATGCGGCGTGGAATCAGGGAAGAGCAGTATAATAACCGATTTACAAATGTCGAACCTCTGGTTCCCAGATATCTGAGATTGCCTGTCGACGAGAGGCTTGATCACAAGGGAAAAGTAGTTGTTCCTCTGGCGGAAGCGGATGTTTTGGATGCTTCTGCGATATTCAAAAAAGAAAGCGTAGAGGCCGTGGCCATCTGTTTTATGAATTCCTTTGCCGACGGCACTCATGAGGAACGGGCAGCTGAGATTTTGAAAAAACAGCTTCCCGAAGCCTATCTGACGGTATCGTCTGAATTTCTGCCCAGCATTCGATTCTATGACCGGGTGTCCACGACCGTCCTCAACTCCTACGTGGGACCCATTCTCAGGAACTATCTGCGGAGCCTGATTCAGAAATTGGAAGGCATCGGTTTTGGGGGAGTTCTCCTGATCATGCAGTCCAACGGCGGCGTGGTCTCACCCCGGATAGCCATCGACAATGCGGCTGTGACCCTCCTCTCCGGTCCTGCAGCCGGACCGGTGGCCGGGATAGAGTACACATCCATCCAGGGCTACAGCGATTGCCTGACTATCGATATGGGCGGAACGAGTTTCGATGCCGCTTTGATCAAAGACAGGACACCGCTGGTGACCACGGAAGGAGAAATCGAGCGGCTGAGGATCGCCCTGCCCATGCTGGGGATCGTGACCATAGGAGCCGGAGGCGGGAGCATCGGCTGGGTGGATGAAGGAGGGCTGCTGCGCATGGGACCTCAGAGTGCCGGCTCCATTCCGGGACCGGCCTGTTATGGTTTAGGCGGAGATCTGCCGACCTGCACGGACGCGGATCTTGTTCTCGGTTATCTGGACAAGGATTTCTTTGCCGGAGGAAAAATTCCTCTCGATTTTGACAAAGCCGTCAAGGCCATAAAGAGCAAGATCGCCGATCCATTAGGGCTGGATGTCATCGAGGCTGCGGCCGGGATGTACAGGGTGATCAATGTCAATATGGCTACCGGAGTCCGTGAAGTGAGCGTTAAAAGAGGACACGATCCGAGGGAATTTCCCCTCGTTGTCGCCGGAGGGGCGGGGCCGGTTCATGCCTGTTTGATTGCCCGGGAGCTGGAAATACCGGTCATGGTCATTCCCAAGGAGTCGTCCATTTTCTGTGCGGCCGGAATGCTGATGTCGGATTTGAAGCACAATTTTGTCAAAACCTACACGGTTCTCCTGGAAAGGATCGACGGGCAAAAATTCGAATCTCTTTTCAGGGAAATGGAACAGGAGGCCGACCGGCTTCTCGAATCGGAGCTTTTATCCCAGGAATCGATTCAGCACATCTATTCTTTGGATCTGCGCTATGTGAAGCAGTACCATGAGGTCAATGTCGAGGTCACTAAAAAAGAGATTGAAGGCTGTGACAGAGAGGGTGTGGCTCAGAAATTTCATCCCGAACACAACCGCCTCTACGGATATTCACTCGAAAAGGAAAGCACTCCCATCGAGCTGATCAATTTGAGACTTTTGAGTATCGGCAAAACGGTCAAGCCCAAGTTCACGCAGGAAGACTATGATGGCCAGGATCCCTCCAAAGCCTTTAAAAAGAAAAGAAAGGTCTATTTGCCCCAGGAGAAGACGTTTGAAGACGTCGCTGTTTTTGACGGGCACCGGTTGCGCTACGGGAACAGAATCGAAGGGCCGGCCGTCATCGAGCAGGTGAACACGACGACTTTTGTCACCCCGGAATTTTGCGTTCTGTGCGACAGATACGGAAGCTACACGATGTACTCAAAATCGAGAGAGGAAGAGGTCAAAAAAAAGCTGGGGCTGTAAAAGGAAAACGATGATCGACAAAATACTGGCTTCTGTTTTTCAGCGACGGTTCAAGTCCATCACCGGGGAGATGAGCATCGTCCTGACAAAAACGACCCGCTCGCCCATCCTCTGTGAAGCCAAGGATTTTGTCACCGGACTCTATGACGGCCGGGGAAAGATGCTCGAACAGACCGAAAACCTGCCCATCCTGTCCTTTTCTCTGGGGCCGGTGTGTGAATACATCGTCAAATATTTCGGGGATGAGATCTTCGCCGGCGATGTCATATTTCACAACGATGTCTTTTCCATGGGCAACCAGAACAATGATGTGGCCGTCTACAAACCCATCTTCCACGGCGGCCGTCTCATTGCCTGGGCGGCGGCCAAAGGCCATCAGGCCGATATCGGCGGCGCCGTTCCCGGCGGCTACAATCCCAGGGCAACTGAAGTCTGGCAGGAAGCCCTCAGGATCCCTCCGGTTAAAGTCTACGAAAAGGGGAGATTGAGGAAGGATGTCTGGGACCTGATTTTTGCCA
>CBFDBS010000227.1:0-4589 GCA_965603105.1 uncultured bacterium | reverse complement strand
AAGGAGAGAAGCGCATGACCACAAAGACGAGAAGGGAGTTTATCAAATGGACCGGGACGGGCGCAGCCGCGGCGGCCCTCCTGCCTCTCCTCCGTTCGAATCCCCGCGGTCAGGAGCTGAGGACAGAAGAAAAAACAGAGCGTCTTAAGTTGGGCATGGCTTCTTATTCGTTCAGAGAATTCGGGCTCGAAGACACCCTGGCCATGACCAGAAGGTTGGGATTGAAACACATCTGCTTCAAAAGCTTCCATTTGCCCCTTGAAAGCTCATCAGAAGAAATTAGGGCCGTTGCAGATCGAGTCGAAGACGCCGGTCTGAACCTTTACGGCTGTGGTGTGGTTTATATGACGAATGAGACCGAGGTCAGCCGGGCCTTCGATTATGCCCGGACTGCCGGGATGCGAATAATCGTTGGTGTTCCCAATCCCGAGTTGCTGGATTTGGTTGACAAGAAAGTCAAAGAATACAATATCCAGGTCGCCATCCACAATCATGGGCCCGGAGATGAACTCTACCCCACTCCCGAAAGCGTTCATGAAAAAATTAAAAATCTTGATGCGAGAATCGGTCTTTGTATCGATATAGGCCACACCCAGAGATCGGGCGTGAATCCTGAAGACTCAGTGCTGAGATTATCCGACCGTCTGCTCGATGTCCACCTCAAGGATGTGACGGCATCGTCGGTAGAGGGAGGACCGGTCGAAGTCGGCCGGGGGGTGATCGATATTCCAGCGGTCCTTAAAGCTCTGCTCAAGATCAAATTCCAGGGAATTGCCTCCTTCGAATATGAAAAAGATGGAAAGGATCCTCTGCCCGGGGCCGCCGAGTCTGTGGGCTATGTTAGAGGAATTCTTTCCCTGCTTTGAGTGGTGAGAGATGATGGTTCGAGCTCAAGCTTTTGCCAGGGCCGGATTGTTGGGAAATCCATCGGACGGTTATTTCGGCAAAATCATCGCCATATCGGTCAAAAACTTTTCCGCTGAGGTCAGTGTAGAGGAAACCGAGGAATTAAAAATTGTAGCTTCTGCCCAGGATGAAGACGTCTTCCAAGGCGTTTCCGACCTTGTGCACAGAACACGTCTTTTCGGTTACTACGGAGGTGCACGCCTCATCAAGGCCGCAGTATGTAAGTTTGATGAATACTGCCGGCAGCAGGGCCTCGATCTTCCGGACAGAAATTTCACCATCCGCTATGAAACCACCATTCCCCGCCAGCTCGGGCTGGGAGGATCGAGCGCCATCATCACAGCCGCCATTAGGGCCTTGATGGAATTCTACTCGGTGGAGATTCCTGAGAAAATTCTCCCTTTGCTCATCCTCGAAGCCGAGCTTAAAGAGCTGGGCATCAATGCCGGCTATATGGACCGGGTGATCCAGGTCTATGAAGGCTGTGTGTATATGGATCTCGATGCCCGACTGATCGAAAAGAACGGGTATGGACTTTACGAGAGATTGGACATCAATCTTCTTCCCCCGATGTATCTGGCCTACAAACGGGAACTCGGTAAAGTTTCGGGAGTGGTTCTGCATGATATCCGGACAGGATATGAGAGAGGGGATCCATCCGTGCTGGCCGCCCTCAAGCGTCTTGCTGAGTTGGCTTACGAAGGCAAACTGGCTCTGTTGCGGGGTGATTTGGATACATTTTTCGATTTGATGAATGAAAATTTCGATCTGAGAAGCAAAATCATGACCATCAGTCCCAGCAACAAGGAGTTGATCGCAACTGCCCGCCGTTTAGGGGTTTCGGCCAAATTCGCAGGATCGGGAGGATCCATTATCGGCATGATGAGGAGTGAAAAAGAGTTCGAGACATTGGTCTACGAACTGGGCAAACTTGAGGCGGAAGTTATCCGCCCCCGGATTGTATAAGATCGATCGTGAAAAGATCCAAACGCTTCATTGTCTTTTTCCTCCTTCTTTCCGGTTTCCTTTCGAATCTCGCCTGCCAACAGGTGTCAAAAACAACTGTCCTCAAACTCGCCCACGGACTGGATCCCAGCCATCCTGTCCACAAAGCCATGGAATTTATGGCCCGCCGGGTGGAGGAGTCATCGGCTGGACGGATGAGGATCGACATCTATCCAAGTGAACAATTGGGATCGGAAAGGGAGTGTCTGGAACTTCTGCAGATTGGAAGTTTGGATATGACCAAGGTTTCCTGCAGCGTCCTTGAAGGATTCGTCCCCTCCATGAGTGTCTTGAGTCTTCCCTTTATCTTCCGCGATGAGGATCACCGGTTTAAAATCCTCGAGGGAGAGATTGGAAAAAAACTTCTCCTCGATGGCCAAAAATACTGGCTGCGGGGGCTCTGCTACTATGATGCGGGAACACGCAGCTTCTACACCAAAAACCGTCCCATCCTGATTCCCGACGATTTGGCCGGATTGAAAATCCGGACTCAGGAAAGTCAGACTTCCATCAGGATGGTCCAGGCCCTGGGGGGATCTCCGACACCGATCGCCTGGGGCGAGCTGTACTCGGCGCTCCAGCAGGGAGTTGTAGACGGAGCGGAGAACAATCCTCCGAGTTTCCACCTTTCCCGTCATTATGAGGTCTGTAAATTCTATTCTCTCGATGAGCATACGGGAGTGCCCGATGTGCTTTTGATCAGTACAAAATCCTGGCAGGATCTCTCCGAAGAATACAAGACAATCCTGCAGAACGCAGCCGAAGATTCCGCCCTCCTCCAAAAAAAACTGTGGAAGGAGGCCACAAAGGAGGCCCTGGAACATGTCCGGGAGGCGGGAGTCGAGATTCTTTACCCGGATAAAAGTGTCTTTGCCGAGAAAATCGAGTCGTTGTACCGGGAACTGGAGAATCAACCTGAAATTTTCACCATGATCCAGCAGATGAGGTCGGTCAAGTGACGGTGGAGAAAATCAGGACCTTCGTCAATACAATTCTGGAGTGGTTTTTGATTGTCCTCATGGGTGCCAATGTCCTCAATGTCCTCTGGCAGGTGTTCACTCGGTTCATTCTGAAATCCCCCAGTCCGTTCACCGAAGAACTGGCGCGTTTTCTTTTGATCTGGGTGGGACTGCTGGGGGCTAGTTATGCCGCCGGAAAAAAATTGCATCTGGCCATCGATGTCGTTGTCAACAGACTTGGCGGCCGCAGCAGAGCATATGCCGAATATCTGATTCAATTTTGTGTTTTTCTATTTGCCCTTCTGGTTTTGGTTATCGGAGGAATCCGCCTGGTGGCCATCACCCTCAGCCTGAATCAGATCTCGGCTGCGCTGCGGATCAAATTGGGCTATGTCTATCTCGTGCTGCCGGTCAGCGGGGCCCTCCTCATGTTTTATTCGGTCTTTTTTATTTTCGAGAACTACCTGAAGCAAAAGGGGTACACAAAAAAGATTGGAGCTTTTCAGCCGGAAAGCGGTGTTTTGGGAAAGGATTGATGGAGATTTTCCATATTTTTGTCCTTGCCGCCAGCTTCATTTTTCTTCTTTTCCTGGGTGTGCCCATTGCCTTCAGTATCGGACTGGCTACCGTCTCCACCATGCTTCTGAGCATCGATACCGGCCCGGCTCTGACAACCGTCGCTCAAAGGATGGCCACCGGTCTGGACAGCTTCGCCCTTCTGGCCATTCCTTTTTTCATCCTCTCCGGACAGCTCATGAACCGGGGAGGGATAGCCAGGCGGCTCATCGAATTCGCCAAAATCCTGGTCGGCATGTTTCCCGGGGGGCTGGCTTTCGTCCACACTATGGCCTCCATGCTTTTTGGATCGATCTCGGGTTCGGCTGTAGCCACCTCCGCCGCCATTGGCGGATTCATGCTTCCGATGATGAAAAAAGAAGGCTATGACATCAACTACAGCGCCGCCGTCAACATCACTTCGGCCACGACAGGACTTATCATTCCGCCCAGCAATATCTTGATTGTTTACTCGCTGGCCAGCGGTGGAGTATCCATCGGCGCCCTTTTTATGGCCGGCTATATCCCGGGGATCCTCATCGGACTGTCTTTGATGATTGTGGCCGGAGTGATCGCTTACAGGAGGAAGTATCCTACTTTCGGTAGAGTCAGTTTGAAGACAGGAGTGTTGACGTTTTTTGATGCTGTGCCCAGTCTTTTTTTGGTTGTCCTTGTTATCGGAGGGATCGTAGCCGGCTATTTCACAGCCACGGAAGCCAGTGCGATCGCCGTCCTCTACTCATTCATCCTCTCGGTCTTTGTCTACCGGGAAGTCAAATGGAAGGAAATTCCTAAAATTCTGCTCGATTCCTCGACGACAACGGCTATCGTTCTTCTCCTGGTAGCGGCTTCCATCGGCATGTCCTGGATTTTTTCCTACGAGAATATCCCTCAAAACGTCAGCTCCGCTTTAATTTCACTATCGGATTCACCTGTCGTCGTGCTCTTGATCATCAATTTTGTGCTCTTACTTGTGGGGACTTTCATGGATATCACACCAGCGGTGCTGATCTTTACGCCCATATTTCTGCCAGTAGCCATAAAACTGGGAGTGGATCCCGTTCATTTCGGGATCATCTTGGTCTTGAACCTGTGTATCGGTCTCTGCACTCCGCCGGTGGGCACTGTCCTGTTTGTCGGATGCGGCATTGCCGGGACAAGCAT
>CBFDBS010000226.1:0-4600 GCA_965603105.1 uncultured bacterium | reverse complement strand
CTCGGAAATGACCATGGAGTTGGGATCTGAGAGCACGCTTTCTGTGCTTCCGGCCAGAAGCGGGAAAGTGAATATCTCGAAAAAATCCGGATCGGCGAAAATAATGTCCTCGTAAAAATAGGTGTCATCCCTGCCGAGAAGCCAAGAGAATTTGCATGAAATCCGGGCGATTGTTGTGACTTCCGGGATATCGGCTCTGAGAGCGGGGGCGAGCGGCAGGGCGGTGGGAGCGATGGAGACCCTTTCACCGTCGCTGTCAAATTCAGTCAGAATCCTGTAAATGCTGTCGGACTGGGTGTGAAATGTGTCAAAACTGAGCTCGTCTTGTATGAAAAGCAGGATCAGGATGCAGCAGGCGATACCGATGGATAGGCCGGCTATATTTATGAAGGAATAGAATTTTTGTTTTTTCAGGTTTCTGAGGGCGACTTTTAAATAATTCTTAAACATGCCAATCCTCCCCATGAATAATAACTAGCCTGAATAATTCATAAAATCTGCCGACCGGATCTGACTATTGAACGATTTGAACCTGAAATCTATAACAATTCCGACAATTTTGGAACGTATGTCGAGTGCATGCCTGCTTCTATATAATGTCGGCATTTTTTACCCTTCCGGGCGAGCCAATCTTACCTCATCGGCTTCCTCGCAGCCAGTTCGACCAGCGCTCTAGTACGCCTTCACAGGCCGCTTCGTTGCCGCTAAGGCAACCTTGACCCGTGAATAATCCAGGTTAAGAATTGCAAGATACATACCAAAAGCAATCCAGGGAACAATCCGCGATTTGGCCCAAAAAATGTCCATTTTTGAACATTTCATATCCGCTTTTGAACAACTGGAAAATTGGGGACAGGCCCCGATTTTACACAAAAAAGGGGACAGTCCCTGTTTAGGACAGTCCCAGTGAAAAATCGGGGCCTGTCCCCAATTTTTCCCCAATTTTTTCATGAAGTGAAAAGGGGAATGCCGTAAGGGCCGTCGGTGAGGATGGTGACCTTTGGGGAATGGCCCAGCTGCTCTTTCTTTTTTGCCAAGGCCCAGTCTAGTGTTTTCTGTGTCAGTTCCTGCAGGTTTGCCGCGTCGGGGGCGATGGTCCGTGCATCCCTTTCCGGCAGCCAGAAAAAAGTTTCTTCAGGGATTTCTAAAGTGCAGTAGAGAAAGTTTTCCGGCGGGATTTTTTTAAACAGTTTAGCCCACATCTGGGCTTCCCACTGCTCAGGGACAAACGACCAGGAAGGATCGATGATCTTCCGGATGAACGTTTCCGCTCCCACTTCCCCGAGCAGGCGAATCATCCGTTTGTAGTTCTGTCCTCCAATCGGGTCCTTGTCGGTGTGGTGCGCCGCCAGCAGACAGATGCCGTTGTTTTCGATAATGGGCGCGCAAAGGATGGCTCCCTTGGCCGCTTGGTAATGATTGACACCCACGTAACCGGCATGCGAGAGGACGAGGTCGTATGTTTTAGTGACCGGGATGGTGACATAAGTCTTGATCTTCTCGTAGGCTTGGAGGAGGGTCTGTTCGAGATCTCCTGCAAAAACACCGGTCAGTTTGAAATCTGAATCGAGAGTGACGTTGATGATCATGTCACATCCGGCCATTTTGGCCACACGGGTCGCTTCCTCATGGACGGGATTTCCCTCGAGGACCATATCCCGGGCGCGGGGAGAAGCGAGGATTGGACCGCTGTGGAGAATTTGAGTCGAGCTCTCGTCGACAAGCCCGGGGCAGATGGATTTTCTGCCGCCCGAGACACCGGCCATGAAATGACTCTCCACCAGGCCGGTCAGGATGCGGATCTCGCTCTCCATATAGACTCTGTTGATCTGAATTCGGCCTCCGGAATTTGTTTTTTCCAGAGGAATGATTTGGCTGGAATCCCGACAGTCGTGCTGGACGATTTCGAATTCCTGTTCAAAGACGCCGGGATCGAGCATGGCTTCCAGTTCCTGTTCACTCATTTTCCGGTGGGTTCCGGTGGCGATGAGCAGCCGGATTCGGTCTGGAGACAGTCCCGCTTCCATCATCTGTTCCAGTACGGGCATCAAAATGCCGCACTCTCCACGGTAGGGGACCGGTCTTGTGTTGTCGGACAGGACGACCACGGCCTTGGCTTGGGGGACCTCCCGAAGCCGGCGCCGGACCAGTTCTTTGAGTGGGAGGCAGGCAATGGGAGTCTCTAACGCCCTCTCGATTTCCAACCTTGGATTCCGGACAGGTTCTGTCTTTCTCATGGACAGCACATCGGCATCATCCGGAACACTCACGGAGAATTGAATGTGGCCGAGATTCAACTGGGCTTCTTTCATCTGATTGTCTTTTCCTTGGTCAGTTCAATGATTTGATGAGGGTAAAATCTCCTGTGAGTGCGGCCTGAAGAACGGGGCGCATGTACTCGTCGACAAGGTCGGCGGCCAGAGGAATGGGCATATTTTTCAGCTTGGATTCGAGCTGAGGATTTTTAGCGGCTTTGAGGGCTTTTTCGATGTGCCCCTGGTCCATCCCCTCGATTTCCCCCAGGGTCACTGGAAATCCAACCTTGCGGCTCAGAGCGATTTGTCCCTGGGCCACGGCCACTCCGAGCTCTCGTCCCTCCTCTCGTGATTTTTCTTTGGGAATCAGGCCGTATTTTGTCCAGAGTTCGGCCAGACATTTGAGCTGAGGCTGGATGGCTGGTGCGAAAAAGACCGTATAGTACGGATTCAAAATGGCACAGGCCCGTCCGTGACTGAGAATATCCACCAGAGAAAAGCTGTTGAGGTGGGCTCCGTTCGTTCCCCCGACCATGATGCCGTAGCCTCCGAGATCGGTGGCCAGACCGAGAGCTTCCCTCGCCTCTATGTCTTTGGGAGAAGACACGGCGATTTCCAGCCAGGCAAGAATGAGCTCAATTCCTGTCAGGGCGATTTCCTCGATTTTGTCAAGCGAGTCCCTTGCTGCACCATAATAGACCTCCAGACAATGAGAAAGTCCGTCGAATGCACCATCGCAGGTGAAGAGTGGAGACATCGACTGAGTGAGGCTGTAATCGAACAGCGCTTTGGGAGGGACGATGGCCTCGTCGATGATCAGCTTTTTCTGGTGAGACCGCAAATCGGTGATGTTGGAGTACTTTGTCAGGTGGGCCGAAGAACCCGAGGCCGTTTGAAGGGCGACAATGGGTTTGAGAGAAGTTCCGGATTTTTTCATTTTCTCCGTCACCCGGCCGACTCCGAAATAGTCTTCTAAATCCCCCCTCAATCCCGCCAGGACAACGGCCGCCTTGGCCGCGTCTATGCCTGACCCCCCCGAAGCCACAAGAACGGCGTCCGGTTCTGTCTCTGAGACCACCGCCGCCATCTTGTCGACATCTTCCTTGGGAGAATTGGGCCGGGAGGACGGCACATGTCCGGCAATTTTCAGGCCGGCGGACTTAAGGCTTGAAAGGATGCGCTCAAAATGCTCCTTTCCTCTGAGGTTGAGGCTGGTGATGAGCAGTACTTTTTCTCCTGTGAGCGCCGTAATCCTGCCCACTTTATCCAGGATTTTGGTCCCAAAAAGATAATCGTCTCCCTTGAATTCAAAAATGAGCTCTTGAGCTTTCGCCTTCAGGTCGGTTTTCATCCGTCCAAATGATAACAACACTCCGGCCGAACTACAACGAAAAATTCTGGCAATTGAGACGGTCAGCGGACGTCGGCCCGCAGAAAAGCGGCAAAAGCAAAAACCGACAGGACAATATTCCAGAGGAGCAAACCGGAGAGGTCGAAAAACGCCTTTTTCAGTCCATAGCCTAAAGAAGGACGGGTTTCGGTGAACTGGGGGAAATCGGATTTATCGCCCTGGTATTCTTCTGGCTGGGGAGATCCGATATTAACAGCCTTTCCGTTGATCTCGAAATAGGTGGAAAAACTCCAATTCGATGTGCCCACAAGTTTCCCCACTTTTTTGAGGATATAATCATCATAAACGGTGGAGAAGCTTCTGACATTTTGGAGGAACCACTCTTCACTGTCGGGTCCCGATTGAGCGATATTTTCTGACGCATACTGGAAGAGAGCGGTTGGAGATAAACGGGACAGGTTCTGGGCCGTCCTGGCCCGTTTTTTCATGGCATCGTTATAGGCTTTAAAATGTTTGATCAGGTCTTCCTGAGCCTCATCGAAGGCCCGGTCCGTCTCTTCTTTGACTTCCTCTTCTGTCTTCAATTCACCTCTGTCCGTCCTTTCTCTGACTTCCTGGATTTTTGCCCAGAGTTCCTTTTCCCTCATTTCTCCTTCCCTTATGGCCATCTGGTACTCGCTGGGGATATCGGTGAGTTTTTCGGACAGGATTCCTGAGATATTAGGGATAAATACAGTAAACAGCACCCAAAAAGCCAAAAGAAGCAGCAGGACCAGAGAAGAGCGGTGAATGAGTGAGGAAAAAAAGAGGCTGAGGAAGGCGAAGATGGACAGATACACGATAGCCAGTATCAGCATGACCAGAATTCTTGACAGGCTGTCCAGGCTCAGAACCTGAGGGATGGAAAGGCCGGTGATGATCAAGCTTATAACTGTACCGAACAGGAGAGGAACAAGGGCGGACAGAAGAATGGCGCAGTACTTGGCGACAAGAA
>CBFDBS010000225.1:0-4617 GCA_965603105.1 uncultured bacterium | reverse complement strand
CCTTTGGGTTCGGCCTATATGGATGCTTTCGCAAGGGGCATTCCTTCCGGGATAAAAGAGATCGGGCCTCTCCTGATCGGACAGAACCCCACTCAAATCAATGCCATCAACGAGACCATGGATTTGGCTCTCGGCGGGCACAACTATGTCAAATCTCCCCTCGATATCGCCTGCTGGGATATCCTCGGGAAAAAAACAAATCAGTCCGTCTGTACTCTTCTGGGCGGGACGTCCCTGCCCCAGATTCCTCTTTACCGGGCCATATCCCAAGGGCCATCGAGAGACATGGCCGAAGATGTTGCCCGATTCAGGGAGGAAGGCTACCGCCGCTTCCAGTTGAAAGTGGGCGGCGATCCCCATGATGATATCAATCGCGTCAAAGTAGTGCTCGAGGTGTTGAAGCCGGGAGACATCTTGGTTGCTGATGCCAACACGGGTTGGATCATGCGCAACGCCATCCGGGTGGTCAATGCCCTGGAGGGAACGGATATTTATATCGAACAACCCTGCACAACCCTGGAAGAATGCCTGACCATTAGGGAACATACTCGCCTGCCAATGGTCCTGGATGAAGTCATCCGGGATGTCCATTCTCTTCTCAAAGCACATCAGCAGAGGGCTATGGATGTGGTCAATCTGAAAATCTCGAGATTGGGTGGTTTGACCAAGGCCAAACAGATGAGGGACCTCTGTCAGTCACTGGGTTTGGCCATGACTCTGGAGGACAGCTGGGGAGGAGATATCACGACTGCGGCCATCGCTCATTTTGCGGGCAGCACTCTTCCCGAATTTTATTTCACAGCGACGGATTTCAACTCCTACAATGATATCCATCTGGCTGCGGATGCACCAGTCCGGAAAAACGGTTTTCTCCAAGTCCCTCAGGTACCGGGACTGGGGATCCATGTCGACGAAAAACTCCTCGGGAATCCAGTAGCTACAGTAGCGGATTAAAGGCGTAAATTGATAAATAGAATCCCTTCCATTCTATTCTTGCATTGAACATTCAATTTGCGTTGTATAGGCCGTTTCCCTTAACTTTTACAGGCTCAATACATGCTCGCTGTCCGTTTCTTAACGGATGCCCTCAAAAAGAGACCCCGGGGGCCAGGCTGAATCTTTATTGGTCACTTCAACCATTCCCGATATATTTTTGCCCCTAAAAATAGAAAAGAACCTTGAAAGAGAACCGATAAAATTAATAGAAATAAAGGAAAATCCCTTCTCAAAGGCCCCTGGAATGGTTTAGAATGACTGGTTAGGGAATTTGCAGGTATGGCTCAAGGAATAATTTTCGATATCAAACGCTACGCCATTCATGACGGTCCTGGTATCCGGTCGACCGTCTTTTTCAAGGGATGCTCTTTACGCTGCGAATGGTGCCACAATCCCGAAGGGATCGATCCCGGTCCGGAAATCTTCTACCGTCAAGAGAAATGCCCTTCCGAATGCCGGCTGTGCCTGCCGGTCTGCTCGAAGAAAGCGATAAAGAAGATCAAAGGTTCCGTCCTCGTCAATTTGGACAGATGCGATTTCTGTGCGGATTGTGAAAAAGCCTGTGTCTATGAGGCTGTGGAAGTTGTCGGGAAACGAAAAAGCGCTCAAGAAGTGATGGCTGAAATCGAAAAGGACAGCGTTTTTTTCGAAGAGTCAAAGGGGGGAGTGACATTTTCCGGAGGGGAGCCTTTAGAGCAGCTCGATTTTCTGGAGGTTCTTCTGGATCTGGCCAAACAAAATGGGCTCCATACGACCGTGGACACTTGCGGCAATTATCCGTCGGATTCGATGCTCAGGATCTGGGACAAAGTCGACCTCTTCCTCTATGACATAAAGATGATCGATGACAGCAAGCACAGAAAATACACCGGACACTCCAACCGGCTCATTCTCGAGAATTTGAAACTCCTGGCCGCGAATGATCATCCGATTGTTATCCGCATCCCGCTCGTTTCGGGCGTAAACGATGATGATCAAAACATCGAGAGGTCAACCGAGTTTCTGCAATCCTTAAAAACGGTCAAACGGATCAACCTGCTGCCTTATCACTCCGGAGGATATCTCAAGTACAAGAGGCTCGGTAAACAGAATTTTCTGGCCTCATTCCATCCCCCCTCCAAGGAAAGGATCGAACAGATTAAGGACATGTTCCTGACCGGAGGCTTTTTTGTGAAAATCGGAGGCTGACCATGAACGAAAGAATAATAAAACTGCGGAATCAAAGCCTGAAGGCGGTTCCGTCTTTGAATCCGGAGAGGGCAATTCTGATGACGGAGTTCTACAAAAGCAATCTCTGCAATTCGGTATCTTCACCGGTCCGGCGCGCCCTGGCTTTTAAACACCTTCTTTCGAAAAAGACCATCCGCATCAATACCGGAGAGCTCATCGTCGGGGAGCGGGGACCGGCACCCAAAGCGACACCCACTTACCCCGAGATCACTGCTCACAGCCTCGGGGATTTAAAAATTCTCGACAATCGAGAAAAAGTCCCCTTCACTGTGGATCAGAAAACAAGAGATACCTACAAAAGTGAAATCATCCCCTTCTGGAGGGGGAAATCCCTGAGAGACAGACTGTTCGATGAGATGTCAGAGGAATGGAAAGACGCCTACCAGGCCGGAATTTTTACCGAGTTCATGGAACAGAGGGCGCCGGGGCATACCGTCCTCGATGACAAAATATACAAAAAGGGATTTCTGGATTTCAAAGAAGACATCGCCAAAAGCATCGAGAATCTCGACTTTCTCGATGATCCCCAAGCGTTCCAGAAGCGTGAGGAGCTGAGAGCCATGGAGATTTGCGCCGATGCTCTCATCCTCTTTGCCAAGCGCCATTCTGAGAAAGCGAAATCGATGGCGGCCAAGGAGAAAGATCCGAAGAGAAAGGCCGAATTGAAAAGGATCGCGGACATATGTGCGTATGTGCCCGCCAATGCTCCACGGAATTTTTGGGAAGCCCTTCAATCTTACTGGTTTGTCCATCTCGGAGTGATCATCGAGCTCAATACCTGGGATTCGTTCAATCCCGGAAGGTTGGACCAACACCTCTATCCTTTCTTCAAAAAGGAAACAGGAAAAGGATCTCTCACTATCGATGGGGCTAAAGAGCTCCTTCAGTCCTTCTGGATCAAATTCAACAATCAGCCCGCTCCACCCAAAGTCGGTGTGACCATGGAGGAGAGCGGAACCTACACGGACTTCGCGCTGATCAACACCGGTGGAGTCAAAACGGATGGTTCTGACGGCATCAATGAGCTGTCGTTCATCATCCTGGATGTGATCGAGGAGATGAGGCTTCTCCAACCAAGCTCCATGGTCCAGATCAGCAAAAAGACTCCTGACCGTTTCCTGAAAAGAGCCCTTGAAATCATCAAAACGGGATTCGGCCAGCCTTCGGTTTTCAATACGGATGCCATCGTTCAGGAGATGCTGCGGCAGGGGAAATCAGTGGAAGACGCCCGCAACGGCGGAGCCAGCGGCTGTGTCGAGACCGGAGCCTTCGGCAAGGAAAATTACAACCTGACGGGATATTTCAACCTGACCAAGGTCATGGAGATTACCCTGAACAACGGGACGGATCCGATGACAGGGAAGACAATCGGTCTGGAAACCGGAAATCCCGAGGGATTCGAGTCTTTTGAAGGACTTTTTGCTGCCTTTAGAAAGCAACTGAATTTTTTCATCGACATTAAAATTTCGGGAAACAACATTATCGAGCGCCTCTGGGCGGAATATCTGCCCACTCCTTTCCTGTCCATCCTGATCGACGACTGCATCAAAACCGGCATGGACTACCATGATGGAGGCGCCCGGTACAACACGTCTTATATCCAGGGAGTCGGTTTGGGTTCGATGACTGATATTCTGACTTCCATCAAATACAATGTTTTTGACGCCAAGCAGGTGACCATAAAGCAGCTTCTCCGCGCTTTAAGGAATGACTATAAAGGATCTGAAACACTCCGGCAAAGATTCCTCAATAAGACTCCAAAATATGGAAACGACGACGATTATGCCGACGATATCATGAAGAAAATTTTTGAGGCCTACTATGAAGCCATCAATGGGAGGCCTAACACTAAAGGGGGCTGCTACCGCATCAACCTCCTGCCCACCACGGTCCATGTCTATTTCGGGAAAGTCGTGGGAGCCACTGCCGACGGGAGACATGCCTCTGAACCTCTTTCGGAAGGTGTCTCACCCGTTCAGGGAGCGGATCGATACGGCCCGACATCAGTGATCAAATCCGTGGCCAAGATGGACCATATCCGGACGGGAGGAACACTTCTCAATCAGAAATTCACTCCCCATCTTATCGGTGACGAGGAAGGCCTGGAAAAACTGGCTGCTCTCATCCGCTCTTACTTCCGGATGGACGGTCACCACATCCAGTTCAATGTTATCGATGCGGCAACTCTTCGGAAAGCACAAAAGGAGCCGGAGAAGTACCGTGACTTGATTGTACGTGTCGCCGGCTACAGCGATTATTTTGTCGACCTCAACCTGAAGCTCCAGAATGAAATCATCGCGCGCACCGAACATCAGGAGTTCTGATTTGTTTTCTAGCCTGGATTATTCACGAGTCGAGGTTGCTGTAGCTGCGAGGCGTGATGGATGCAGC
>CBFDBS010000224.1:0-4635 GCA_965603105.1 uncultured bacterium | reverse complement strand
CAAGCTTATCCAGCGGGCCTGGCCACTCTTCTCCGCCCTCGTTGCAGGGTTCGAACTCTCCGACGATCATGATAACGGCTTTTTCGGGATGAATGTATTTATTGGCCACTTCCTGGACCTTCTCCAAAGACACAGCGCTTATGTTGTCTCTGAAAGTCTGGTAGTAGTCCATGGGCCTTTCGGTCATCTCGAGATTGGCAAAGGTAGACATGGTGCTCTGGGGGGAACTGAATGAATTGGAAAAGCTCTCAATATAATAATTGATCGCCGTGTCCATTTCGCTGTCCATAACCGGTTCGTTACGGATACGGTTGAATTCGTCAAGAATCAGAGAGATCGCGAAGCCGACCGTAGACGACTTAGTCTGGACGTATCCGGAAAATGTCCCCGGAAATCCCCAGCGGTACCGGAATCGGCTGCCCTGACTGTAGGACAAG
The DNA here is from genome assembly GCA_965603105.1 of uncultured bacterium. Taxonomy (GTDB): domain Bacteria; phylum Acidobacteriota; class Aminicenantia; order Aminicenantales; family Aminicenantaceae; genus CBFDBS01. The sequence goes on along the minus strand of CBFDBS010000224.1, from coordinate 4,198 downwards.
CCCTCATCCGAACGCACTTTCATGACAATGCGGGAAGTGAAGCTTCCTCCGCCTAGAATGAAGTTCATGACTTGAACAGCAAAATAATCGGGATTGTCCTCTTCCAAGCCCAGATGTCCGAGACTGATGTATCCCTGTGAGATTCTCTGCTGGATGAAGTAGACACCGGGTTCGAGTTCCGGGAAATCCTGGGAGAACTCAGGAATATTCAAGTTATTGTTTCCCCATCCGGATACTGCTGCGTTGATTTTAGACTCGAGGTCGGCGCTGTCAAAGTCCCCGGAAACGGCCAGGATGATATTCTCAGGGAAGAAATACTGACTATGAACCGACTTCAAGTCTGCGCTGGTGATGCCTTCATAGGTGGCTTGAGTCGGCTGCCAGGTCAGGGGATGATCTCCGTAAAGCATGTACTCGTATTCCCTGTTCAAAACTCCACTGGGCTGGTCATTGGCCTGCCGCAGACTTTGGAGCAGGCTGGCTTTGGCCAGATCCACCGAGTCCCTCCTGAATTCCGGATTTTTCAGAACATCGAAAAAGAGCTCGAGGCCCTCGTCGATATCTTCACTCAGAACAGAAAGGGAAAGGGTTGACGTCCGCTCCCCTGCTCTGAAGCTCAAAGAGCCTCCAATAAAATTGATCCTGTCCTGGATGTCTCTTCCTTCCCTGCTCTTGGTACCGCCCCTGATATAGGTTTGGCTCATGATGGAAGAGAGTCCCTTTTTGTTTTTGGGAGTATAGAGATCACCGAAATGGATGAGGGCGGAGATGTTGAAAAGCGGAAGACTGTGATCTTCCTTGACATAGCCCCGCAGCCCGTTCGTGTACTCCGTACGGAAATCGTTGGGGTCCGGAGGATTGAATGTGAGCTCAGGATATTTTAGATCGGTGGGCGTTTGAACCTGTTCGCATCCCATTGAAACAAGCAGCAGCCCGGCAATAAACAGAATGGATAGTGTCTTTTTCATGTTTATCTCCTTTTCCTCTTCGTCTGGGCAGCCATCTCTCTTGTGTAGATGGCCGTGAGGCTGTTGTCTTTAACAAAGTACTTGGCAGCCACCCGTTTGATGTCATCGTTGGTCACATTCTTGAGGGCTTCCTGGTTTTCCAGTACCGAGCGCCAACCCCTGTTGAGCTCGGCCCGGCCGAGGGTGCGGGTGAGGCCCGATGCGCTGGACAGACTGCGGATGAACTGGGCGCGGGAGCGGTTTTTGACCTGCTGGATCTCTTCAGGATTCAAACCTTCCGATTTAACCTTCTCGACTTCCGCCAAGATTTCTTTTTCTAATTCTTCAGGTTTAACATTCTTATCCAGACGCGGTGATGCCCGGAACGAAAAGGCACCGGCATACCACATGGCCCGGCTGCTGGCCGAAACGCTGACGGCCATCTGCTTCTCTTCAACAAGAAGCTTGTAAAGACGTCCTGATCCGCCGCCTCCTCCTCTGAAACCGCCTCCTCCTCCGGAACCGAGCACGTTGGCCAGGACGGAGAGAGGTATGGCATCGGGATGCCCTTCAGGCGGAGTGTGGAACATCATCTGCAGGCTTGTCGGAGCGTTCCCCTCGCCGTAGATCCGTTTTTCGGAATACTGGGGAGGTTCAAAGGTTCTAATTGGTTCGACATCCGGCCCTTTCGGAACGGGGCCGAAATATTTTTCCGCCAAATCAATGATATTCTGGGGGTCAAAATCTCCGGCATAGACGGCCACAGCGTTATTGGGGATGTAGTAGCTGTTATTGAATTCCTCGAGGTCTGCTTTATTGACTTTCATCAGATCATCCATCCAGCCCAAAACCTGCCAGTGATAAGGGGTGGCGGCATAAAAGGCGGCGTTGACCTGCTCGCTGAAGAAAAAGCCGGGTCTGTTTTCGCTCAGGCGGCGCTCCTCCATGACGACATCCTTTTCGGAATAGAATTCACGGAAATAGGCATTCTGCATCCGGTCTGACTCGAGAAGCATCTGCAGTTCGACTTTGTTGGAAGGGAGCGTGACATAGTATCCTGTGACTTCGTTCGAGGTCGAAGCGTTGAGCCCTGTTCCTCCATTGGCCATGTAGAGTGTCCACAGGTCATCCTTGATGATGAACTGCTTCTCTTCCTGAACCAGTTCATCGTATTCCTGTTCCCACTGGGCGATCTTCTCCTTGTCGCCGCCGTCTTGTTTCCAGAATTTCTCGCGGTAGATATTGTCGATGAGTTCATCGATGCGTTTGTTGAGTTCGTCGTCTTTGGCAAAATCCGTGACGCCCAAAATTTTGGTCCCCTTGAACATCATATGTTCGTGCATATGGGCCAGGCCGGTGATGCCCGGTTTTTCGTTGATCGAGCCGACTTTGTAGTAGATGTGGCAGACCACACGAGGAACACCCGGTTTCTGGATCATCAGAATCTTGAGACCATTGTCAAGGACATGCTCCTGGACGTCGAGCTTGACGTCCTGAGACACAGCCAACGAAACGAACATAAGAAGTGTGAAAAAAAGAATAAAAGTGCGCTTCATGCGTTTTCCCTCCTTATTTGATATGTATTTCAATTTCTCCATCACCGCAGACCTATCCCCTGTTTATTTTGGAATGAATAGACATGTTCGCCGGAATGAATCCAAAACGAACTGCGGAAAGGAGAATATTCAAGCCCTCACTATCAAGTACATAAGAAAAAGCCAATCACATCTTAAAAGACAATTGAGCTTCAGTATATATTTAAGACGAAGGATTTGTCCATAACTTTCAACATCTTTCAGCTCTGATTCCAGCGCCTTCTCGCTTGGAAACAAGGAGTGAGAGTATCAGATCTCTTCTGCATCATTGTTCTGACGCACCTACCTCTGCATGTGCTTTCCACCATTCAAATGTCTGTCCTTCTGCTGAGAGTTTAACGTCTGCTTTTTTTCCAGGTGCAAGGTCGATGGGTTCTGTAGGGCCCAATTCGGTCCCGTTAGAAAGGTGAACTTCAATACGGACTCTGGTCAAAGTCTCTTCAGTTAGATTTTCTACAGTTCCCAAAAAAGAGGAGGATTCTTTATAAAAAGAAAGAATGAGCCGTGATCCTTTGCGGACTTCATCATGGGTTCCGTCGATTGGAATCCGCGGACCTGCTTCTTCTCCCTCTCCTTCTCCTCCTTCGGCATGTTCTCCGCCTTCTCCTTCATGCTCTCCTTCTCCTGCGCGTTCGCCCTCCTCTGCATGTTCTCCACCTTCGCGTTCCTGTTCCTCTTGCCCTTCAGGTGTGCTTGCTTCTTCGCCTGCTTCTGCATGTTCTCCCTGCTCTAATTCTTGTCCTGCCTGTTCGACTTGCGGACTTGCTTCTCCGGCCTCACCTTCGCCTGAGCCTTTATTACAGGCGTAGACAAAAACTAATAAAAGACTTATACAGACAATCGTGAAAAATCTTGATTTTGGCATCTTCTATTGCTACCTCCTATCTGATTTAGCATAAGGATTATAGAACACTTAGACCTGAATAGCCTGAATTATTCATAAAAGCTGTCGACACCATTTTCTAAGATTATTGATTTAAACATTTTATGTTGAATTTCGGCAAAATCCAGAATTGAATTTTTGTGGTTATCTTCATTTTATTTTATGTCGACATCTTTTACCATAAAGGCGAGCCAATCTTACCTCATCGGCTTCCTTGCAGCCTGTTCGACGTACTTTAGTACGCCTTCACAGGCCGCGTCGTTGCCGCTAAGGCAACCTTGACTCGTGAATAATCCAGGATAGATACTCAATATCTGCTCATGTGTTGATTTTTCCAGTGAGTCGAGCTCTGGAATACACCTCAGCCAATATGAACAGACTCATTACCCTCGATCTCCAAGACTGGAAACGGCTAGTATTTGGAAACGGATCAGGGGGGCGGGAAAAACCCGTCGGCAAACCCTTCGAAAAGCCCATTTTTCTGTTCGACCTGGAAAGAGATCCCTCGGAGAAGGAGAATTTGATCGACAGCTATTCCAGAAGTTGCTGAGCGTATAACAGAAAAACTCAAAATTTGAAAGGACAGCGGGATGAGCAGATAATTCAGATGAGATAAAACCGACGTCAGTTCTTGAACGTTGCCAACCTTTTTACTTGACTTATCGTCTTTTTATTTGTATTTATTATAAATAGTAATAAAAAGATAAAAATGCACGACCTCACAAAAAATGAAGAACTCATCCTTCTTTCCATCTGGAAGCTCAAGGACAACG
>CBFDBS010000223.1:0-4647 GCA_965603105.1 uncultured bacterium | reverse complement strand
TTCTGTTCGGTTAATTGGACAGGAGATCGAAAAGGTCAGACGGTTGAAGAGAAAGCAGGAGCGAAAACAGCCGAGATCTCTGGAAATCGGGATTCCCAGGACGCTTTATTACTTTTCCTATCCGGGACTGTGGGAGGCATTCTTCAGGGACATAGGGATGAATCCCATAGTCGCCGATCCGTCCACCCAAAAGACTGTCGAGCGGGCCAGTCTGATTTCCGAATCCGAGCACTGTCTTCCCATGAAGATGTTTGACGCCCATTTGGCCGAGCTTTTCGAGCGGGGAGTGGAGAAGTTGTTCGTTCCCCGAATTCTCTCCGGATTGAAGGGCCATATCGCCTGCCCGAAGTTGGGGGCCCTGCCTGATACGGCTGCGGCTATGCTCGGACAGCGGGACAAAGTGCTGACAGTGGACATCAATGAGGACAAATATCCTTTGGCCGTTTCAATGGAGGAACTTGGGCAGAGATTGGGTGTGGACAAAAAAATGATTCAGCCTGCCGTTATCAGTGCATTCGAGGCTATGGACGAAAATTTAGCCAAACTGTCGTCAACTTCCGCAAAGGCCGAAGGTTGGATCCTAATTCTTGCCCACCCCTACAACCTCTATGACGAATTCTTTTCAGGCCCTATCATCAGAAAACTGAAGAGTATGGATATCGATGTTCGCCTCGTTCACCATGACCGCAAAGAAATACCGCACGATCCGATCAAATGGGACACATGCAGTAAAATGTACAAAGAGCTGCGCCATCTCGACTCCAAGCTGTGCCGGGGAGTGATCCAAATCAGTTCTTTCAATTGCGGCTGTGACTCCATTGTCGGTCAGTTCTACCGGGAGGTACTGAAAGAGAAAAAAATTCCTTATATGTCCCTCATTTTGGATGAGCATATGGCTCCGGCCGGTTTGGAGACCCGGCTCGAGGCATTTGTCGAATCCAGCAGGTGGTAATATGACGACACTCGCCTTCCAACCCTGGGGAAACTATGCACTCGCCCTCGAAGCCTCCGCCGAAAGCCTCCGGGTCAACTGCTGGACCAGCACCAGTTCCACACCGGAAATCCTCAGACTCGGTGTCGAAGCGAGTCCCGAATTCAGCTGCCTGCCTTTCAAAGGATCGACCGGGCATTTCATCAAGGCTGCCCTGGAAGGAGCGGAGTACGGAGTCATCGTCAACAGCATCGGCACCTGCCGCCTGCGGTACTACCGGGCCGTCCAGCAGAAACTCCTCGAAGAGAGAGGGTTTGACCTCTACATTTTCGGGCTTGGCTATGATGGCTTCAAGCCGCCGCTCATCCGGCATTTCGATCCCGACCTGAAACCATTCCTCAAGTCGGTTGCCCGAGCGGTGCGCAAGCTCGAGGCGGTCGAACTGATGGAGAAAATCGCCTGGCGGAAAAGGGCCCGTGAGCTTCACAAGGGAGACACCACACGAGTCATGAATGAAAGTATAGCCTCGCTCAAAAAAGCGAGAACCGTCCCCGAGATTCGAGCGCTGATTGAGGAGATTCCGGCACGATTTGAAGTCATCCAAGCCGACAACGAAATGCTTCCGCTTAGGGTGGGACTGTTGGGAGAAGCCACGCTTCTGCGCGATCGTTATTTGAACCACAACATCGAAGAGGTGCTGGGAAGTCTGGGAGTGGAAGTGACCAATTTCTTTCTCATGGGAACCGAGCTGAGGAATATATTCTCACTGGGGTGGCGCAGAGCACGGGCGAGAAGAGAACTGTTCAGGCTGGCTCATCCCTATCTGAACGCTCTTGTCGGAGGACACGCCTTGGAATCTGTCGCCTATTCCAATCGATGCGCAAACGAGGACTATGACGGAATTATCCATGTTTGTCCCACAGGCTGTATGCCTGAGATCAGTATCCGGCCGATTCTGAGCAAGCTCAGTTCGGACAGGGGCATCCCCCTTCTGGAATGCTCGTTCGACGAGCACACAAGCCATGTGGGCGTTGTGACCAGGCTCGAGGCTTTTGTCGATATCCTGTCGGACAGACGGAAGAAAAAAAGAACATGAACAGCAAACCGGCCTATATGGGTGTCGATGTCGGATCCATCAGTACCAGTATTGTCGTCATCGAAAAAAGGGGCGAGGTCATCTCCCAAACCTATAAAAGAGTAGAGGGGAATCCCATCAGTTCTGTGCAGACGGCCCTGAAAGAAACCCGGAATGAGCTGTCCGATCGTTTCCATTTAGCTGGCGTCTGTTCGACGGGGAGCGGAAGGACTCTTACGGGAGCCGTATTGGGGGCGGATATCGTCAAAAATGAAATCAGTGCGCATGCCCGGGCCGCTCTGCGTCTCCATCCCGATGTGCAGACAATCTTCGAGATCGGAGGACAGGACAGCAAGGTGACCATTATCCGTGATGGTGTCATCGTCGATTTTGCCATGAATCTCGTCTGTGCCGCAGGGACGGGCAGTTTCCTGGACTCCCAAGCCAAAAGACTCAATATTACCATCGAGGATCTCAGCGAAAGAGCTCTGCTTTCGAATAATCCGACGAGCATCGCCGGGCGCTGCACCGTCTTTGCCGAGTCCGATATGATCCATAAACAGCAGGTCGGCCATGCTCAGGACGACATCCTCATGGGTCTGTGTCAGGCCATGGTCCGCAACTTCCTCAGCAACGTGTGCACAGGCAAAGAGATCAAAGAGCCGATCGTCCTCCAGGGAGGCATCAGCGCGAACAAAGGCATCCGGCGTGCTTTCCAGGAAATTCTCGGCAAAAATATCATCATTCCCCGCTACAACATGGTCATGGGAGCCTTCGGGGCCGCCCTCATCGCCGCCGAAGCGGAGATCAAAGAAACCCTGTTCCGCGGATACGATGTGTCCGAACGGGAGATTCTCACTCAGAGTTTTGAATGCGGGGAATGTCCCAACCAGTGCGAAATCATCGAGATTTTCGATCGAGGTGCGTTGATCAGCCGCAGCGGCGGCCGATGCCGCAAATGGGAAGGCAATACGGATCCCAGGTGATCACTGCCAAAGAGTCGCTTCCCGCTTTAAATCCAACTTTGCTCTACATATAACCAAGGCTCTTGAGCTTGTCAGCTATTGCAGCGGCATCTTTTTCAGACAGCTTGCTGATCTTTGTTGAATTGAAAGCGGCTGCTATTGTATCCGCTTCCGTACGCAGAGTATCCGCTTTTTTTCTGTGCAAGGAGGCGAGATTTTGTTTTTCCCTGGGATCCTTTCCGAGGTCGTAGTATTCAATGGGAGCCTTTTTTTCATATGGGGCGAATGCGATCTTGTCATTGTCCAGTCTGAGGCCGCGGATCAAAAATACTTTTTCCGCCTGGGCGCCTCCTCTGGCTTCGAGATAGACCGGCCGGTTTTTCCCCCCTCCGTTTTCCAGATGGGGAAGATAGCTCTTCCCATCCCTTCCTGAGTTGGGGGCATTGAGTTTGAGCAGATCGATGAGTGTGGGCAGCAGGTCGATATGCCGCAAGTCTGTGTCGATCCTCCGGCCGCCCTCGAGAAATCCATTCCAGTAAAAAACGGCAGGTACACGCTGGAGGTAGTCGTAGATGTGGTAGCCGTGCTGCAGCATATGTGCCCGCAGTGAATTGCGCACAAGTTGCAGTTGGGCAGCTTCTACATTTCCTTTAATAACCATCAAAAGGAGCATGGTGTCATTGATTTTCTGATGGATATCCGAGAAAAAACCGCCTTTCAGTCCTTTTTGGATCTGGATGCGGTAGCGCGTGTAACCGATTTTCAAAAGATCGATCAGCAGTTTGACACGGTGCCAGAATCCGACTTTTCTCAAGCCCTGCCGTGACATCCGGTCAATTTCTTGTACGAACTGATGGAGAAGTGGTTCCTGAACAATAAAATCGGTTACGTTTTCCATCGATTTTTTCGAACCTGTGCTCAAGGAGGGAAGTTTGAGTTTGTGCAAAAAATAAGGGAGCAGAGTCCGGCCGGGGGGGACTTCGTCGACGGCTTCACCGTGGTCTCCAGTGAAAATGATCAATGTGTTCTCATCGACGTTTTCAAGAATTTTACCGATATAGTCATCCACTGCCGAGACCGAGCGGTCGTATTCCGTGGCCCCGAATTCCGGATGATCAAACTCGGAGGGAACCTGGCGCGGCACATGGGCTTCCCAGAAGTGGATAAGAGCAAAAAAAGGAGATCTGAATTCTTTATTTCTGAAACGTTCCAGAAGATTCTCCCCCCAGTCGGTAAAATAATAGTCCTGCTGGCCGCGGAAGTTGTAGTGGGCAAATCCTTTGCCGATATTGAGAAGAGGGTGAAGGGGGCCGGTCGCTTCAGCGTAGGTTTCATAACCGTTGGCGGCGAATATTTCAGCCATGGTTGGGATATCCTCGGCCAGCTTCATGCCAAGCATGCCGGTAACGCCATGGTTTCCTGAGTAGCGTCCTGTGAATAAAGAAATAAAAGAAGGTGTTGTGAGGCTGTTTTCCACAAAAACATTGGTCAAAGAAATCCCTCTTTGAACAAGAGTGTCGATATGAGGAGTCTTGCAGGTTCTATCTAAGGCGAAAATCCGATCCGATCTCAGGCAGTCAACGACGATCAGTAAGACGTTGGGTTTTATGGCGGCTTGAGTCAATTTCTCACACCGGGGGAACTATATCACAGGCGGGATTTTGTGACTAGCCTGA
>CBFDBS010000222.1:0-4666 GCA_965603105.1 uncultured bacterium | reverse complement strand
ACGGGAGGCAAATTGATCACCATCGACATCGATGAGCGGCGGCACCTTCAGGCCCTTGAGAACTTCGAGGAGGCGGGACTTTCCGAATTCATAGACGCACGCCTCGGAGACGCCCACGAAATTGTCCCCGCCCTCGAAGGCCCCTTCGATTTTGTCTTCAGCGATGCCGACAAGAACTGGTATAAAAACTACCTGATCGCCGTGCTTCCCAAACTGGAAGTCGGCGGCTGCTACACGACTCACAACGTATCCATGGGAAGGTACAGGAGAGGAGGCGGCAGCGGAGACTACATGGATTACCTGCTCAGTCTGCCCAATCTGGAAACAACGGTCGACAGCCGGGGCGGCGGTCTTTCCATTAGCTATAAAAAATCCAAATAACTCCTTCGCCAAAGACTACGATTGGAAAAATTGCATCAAAACGGCTCTAAGCAGCGTATATTCAGATGAAAGGCACAACGAAGCATGGAAAATTCTAAACAAGAAAACGGATTGAAGCGCAAGCTGGGACTATTCCCCTTGTCCAACATTGTCATCGCCAACATGATCGGCGCGGGGATATTCACCACTTCAGGGCTGCTCATGATGGACCTGCACCATCCTGTCTTGATGATTGTTCTCTGGATTGTCGGGGGACTCATCGCTCTGTGCGGCGCCCTGGCCTACGGAGAATTGGGAGCGGCCATCCCTCAGGCCGGAGGAGAGTACACTTTTCTTTCAAAACTGTACAATCCGGCCATCGGTTTCCTGAGCGGCTGGGTGTCTTTCTTTGTCGGTTTTTCGGCGCCCATCGCAGCTTCCGCCATCGGATTTACGGAGTACATAACCAGGGCTTTGCCCGGGCTCCTCCGTTTGGGTATTCTGAACGAATCTGTAGAAGCCCTGATTTTGAAGAAATTTTACGCTATTGTACTCATTGCTGTTTTCACTCTGATTCACATGAGAGGAATCGAACTGGGAACCAAAGTCCAAAACTATCTGACCGTCCCCAAAGTGGCCTTGATCGTCGGTCTTATATTTTTCGGTTTCCTTCTAGGTAAGGGGGATATGGGGCATTTCACTCAAAGAACACCCTTCAGTTTTGATTTTTCGGGGTGGAAAACAATAGGTCTTGCACTCATGTGGATTATGTTCTCTTATGCAGGCTGGAATGCTTCCGCTTACATCGGATCGGAAGTTAAAGATCCGAAAAAAAACATGCCGCGATCCCTTCTCTTGGGAACAGGCATCGTCATGCTGCTCTATCTGTGTCTCAATCTTTTGTATGTATATGCCATCTCCCCCGGAGAAATGGAAGGGGTCATATCCATTGGAGGACTGGCTGTTGGAAATCTTTTCGGGAGGACCTTTGAAAGCCTTCTATCGATCTTTATTTCTTTTGCCCTCTTCTCCTCTCTCAGTGCCTACATCATTCTCGGCCCACGAGTGTATTACTCCATGTCCAAAGACCGCCTCTTTTTCAAGTTCGCCTCAGAAGTCCATCCCAAATACGGCGTTCCCTCCAAATCCATCCTTCTCCAGGGAATCATCGCCATCTTTATGGCCCTCTTCGGCACCTTCGACCAGCTCCTCACCTATATGGGATTTTCTCTCGGCATCTTCCCGATTCTTTCTGTTTTGGGAGTGTTCAAACTGAGGAAGTCAAATATGAGCGTTATCAAGCTTCCCGGATTTCCTCTGACTTCACTCGTTTATATCATTGTTGGAGTTGTGATTCTGTTTCTTGCCTTCTTCGAGCGGCCGATGGAATCATCCATCGCCATTGGAACAGTGCTGATCGGAATTCCTGTCTACATGATATTTAAGTCTAAATACAAAAACGATTCGATTTCTTAATCCACAATCCTGATCAAAAAGACAGTCCGGCATGCCAAAATTCCTGGGATAATGGGATGTCAATCTTTCTGATTTTCTCTCAATCCTCCCGGTTTAACAGCTGTTGAAACCGGGTCAATTTGCGGAGTGGATCCCAGAGCGGATCGATCCGCAGCAGAGCGGAAGAAAGTGTCGTCCCTGCCTGAATGGACATCAAGTCTTCGAGCTGTTCGATGGCCTTCCCGAATTCTCCGATGACCGTGTAGATTTCTGCCAGATCTCTGACATAGCGTGGTCCATCAAAAAAGTCTTTGGTAACGGGAAGGATTTCTACGGCCCGGATTCCTTCCTGAACGGCTTCTTCTTTCCGGCCGAGGTGGGCGAGGGCCAAGCCAAGAGAGGCATGGAAACGGGGATCCTGCGGATTCTGTCTGACCATTTCTTCCAAATGAAGCCGCGCCAAATCGGCATGACGTCTCGCCGCCGCCCTGTCGCCCATCGAGGCATAGACAGAGGCAAAGGCCAGATCGACAGGGGCATAGAAGGTGTTTCCCACAAAGACATCATAGGTCAAAGTTGAGAGCCGCTGAATGACCGCCTGCTCATTCCTCTCCAGCAGGCCTTGGATATACCAGGTGTAATCGGTCAGCCGATGGGATGGCAACTGCTCCAGCATCGCCCGGGCCTCTTCAAGATTCCCAGCGGACAAAACCGGAATTCTAGCTTTGGCCAACAAAGGAAAATAATAGTTCGCATCGATCGATATCGCCCGGTTGAACCAATTCACGGCTTCCTCATACCGGCGCATATAGGCATAACTTCGGCCGATCTGGTAGGCCAGGTCAGAATTCAGAGGGCTGAGCTTGAAGGACTCTTCAAGGATTTCGTTGGATTCGGTCCAGCGGCCCTGGCGGCGCAGAATATATCCCAAATAGGTGTAGGGCAGATTGGGTCTGGCTCTATAGACGGATTCGAAGATTTCCAGTGCCCTCTCGTAGTCTTGGTAGCCCCGGTAGTAAAAAAACCCGAGTGCCAGCTGAGCATCGGGGAGTTCGGGATCGATCTCGAGAGCTCGATAGACGGCATCCCGGGCCTTGTTCAAACGGTCTTCTGTCCGGTCAACGCCATTGGCATAAGCCCACTGGTGGGTGATGGACAGGGTGATATAGGCGAAAGCAAAATTTGGGTCCAGTTCGACCGCTCTCGTCAAAAGTTCTACAGCTTCCTGATAATCACTCAAATCCGATGTGTTCCAGGCTATTCCGGACTGTTGTCTTCCTCGAAGATAATAGTCATAGGCTTCCGCATTAGTCGTCGGATTGGCCATCAAAGCCTGCCTTTCAGGTTCGAGAACATTTAAGTCGAGTTTCTGGATGACTTTTTCGGCAATCTCGGACTGAATAGAAAAAACATCTCTAATGATCCTTTCAAATTGTTCAGACCAGAGATGGGTATCATCGGTAGCGCGGATGAGTTGAGGCCTGACAATGACGCGTTCTTGTCCTTCGGAGCTCCGATCCCAGTGGATCGTTCCATCAAGAATATAGTCGACTCCCAATTCTCTTCCGATCTGCCGAGACGTTTTATCCGTATTTTTGTACTGCCTGGCGCTCGTTCGGGAGATAACTCCCAGACCTTGTAGAGAAGACAGACGGCTTGTGATCTCTTCTGTGAGCCCGTCGGCAAAATAGTCATCTTCGGGCAGGCCCATATTTACAAATGGCAAGACAACAAGCATCTTCGTTTCTATTAAAGTCGCGGGCGTTTTCCTCTTCAAAAACTGAAAACCGGCCACAATCCCGAACACGACCACCAGTACCGCCGCCAACCACGCGGCATATTTTTTCCAAAAAAAGAGAATGTCTTTCCGAGGAGTATTATGTTCCATGCGTGTTAAAATCTGGCTCACGGGCACCTGAATTTCCAGTGATTTCAGTTCCGATGCCAGTTCCTGTGCGCTTTCGAACCGCTGGCCTCTCTTTTTTTCCAAACATTTCAAAATCAAACGGCTGACATCCACAGGAATCAAGGAATTGAAAACCTGGGGATCAGCGGGTGGTTCGTTTTTATGTTTGAAGGCAACACTTTGAGGAGTATCCCCTACAAAAGGCAGCCTGCCTGTCAGCATCTCGAAAAGGACCACGCCCAAAGAGTAGAGATCCGAACGCCCGTCCACATCCTGCCCGTCAAATTGTTCGGGAGACATATACTCGGGCGTCCCAACAATGTCACGAATGTCTCTCTCCTTGCTTTCCGGCCCCGAATAGGCAAGGCCAAAATCCATAATCTTGACATTGCCGTCTTTTTCAAGCATGACATTACCGGGCTTTAAATCTCTATGGACAACACCCCGGTGGTGGGCTTCCGCCAACCCATCCGCTATCTGCCTGGCGATCTGAAGAGCGGTGCTCACACTCAACTGTTTGGTCATTTTCAACATGTTCTTGAGGCTTTCCCCCTGAACATATTCCATCGTGAGATAGTAGGTCTCCGCTTCCTCACCGAGATGATACATGCGGCAGATATTTCTATGGGAAATTTTGCGGGCCAGCTTCAGCTCGTGTCTGAACCGCTCGATGGTTTGCTTGTCTCCGGTGACTTCGGGACGGATGATCTTCAGCGACACCTCTTCTTCGACTTTTCTGTCCAGGACCCGGTAAACCCTGCCCATTCCTCCCCGCCCCAATTCTTCGATCACTTCATACCTCTGGGCAAAAAGGGCTCCCCTTGTGATCTGAATATGGGATGAAACCGAATCCGGAAGTGGAGCTTTCAGATCATCTTCGATCTGGAGCAATGGAGCGGCACAGTTGCCGCAGAAAAAAGTGTCATCGATATTTTCGGCTTGACA
>CBFDBS010000221.1:0-4669 GCA_965603105.1 uncultured bacterium | reverse complement strand
CTTTCCCGATTTGCTGACCTTTCACGATGCCCCTACACCGATAGAACAGAGGCTCTTTGTCATGTTCCTCAAGCACCGGATGCGGGCTTTTCAGGGCACTTTTCATGCCAATCCGGACTACGCTCTCTGGTACGGTTGGAGCGAACTCCAGTAGGACCTGAGCGAGATAAAAATGATGGCCGCCGAACTCCGCCACTAACAAATCGGGATCAGGCTTTCGAAACTGTCGTAATTGAAAAGCGGGCAGCTCCTAAACCATGTCCCAATAGAGACAAGTTTAATATGTGAGGACAGCAATCGAAGATTAAATCGCTAAGAATCATTGGCCAGATTTCGACAGTTTCGAAAGCCTGACCCCAAGTGTTTTATTGCATTAATATCATAAATTCTATATAATAAGTAGTTATTCTTTTTGTAAAAGGATCGGTTCATGATGAAATCTCTTCTGCAATTACTAAGTTCTGTCAAGCTGGCTATCGTCCTCATCATCATCATCACTGTCGCATCCATTTTGGGAACACTCATTCCTCAAGGCCGCGGACTCGAAGAATATGCCCTGCGCTACGGGCAGCTGGCCGGTCTTCTGGAAAGGATTCAGTTCACCAGGCTCTACCAGTCCTTCTGGTTCATCAGCCTCCTTATCCTCTTTTCTCTGAACATCCTGGTCTGCACGCTCACCCGGCTGACTCCCAAACTGAAGCGAGTCTTCAGCCCTAAACTGGAAACAGAACCGAATAAACTGGCCGTTCTCAAAATCCAGGAGGAATTCAGTAAAGAAGGCGATGCCCATCAAGCCCGTGAAGAAATCCGAGAGGAATTGAAGCGGCATCATTACAGAATCAGAGAGAAATCAGGAAAGGACAGATCTTTTCTTTTAGCCAGGAAGAAGACGTCAGGCCTTTTCGGCGCGGATGTCGTCCATCTTGGACTCCTGATTATCCTGGCCGGCGGAATTTTCAGCGGATCGAGCGGTCTCAAAAGCCATCTCTCTTTTTCCGAAGGAGAAGCACTCGCCGTTCCCAACGCCGATTTCCAAATCCGCCTAGACAGGTTTGAAACAGAATTTTATGAAAACGGCCAGGTCAGAGACTGGAAAAGCACGCTCACTGTTCTCGAAGAGGGAAAAGAACTTCAGACCAAGATTGTCGAGGTCAACCACCCTCTCTCCTATAAAGGATACATGTTCTACCAGAGCGGCTACGACTGGGACTGGCAAAAGCCGACACTTGAAATTTGGGCCAAGGAGGAGGATTCTGTGGATTATATGGGCATGGCGCGTCTCCGCCTGGGAGAAAGAGCCGAGCTCAGCGGAAGCGATCTTCAGATCACGGCCCTTCAGTTTGTCCCGGATTTTATTATCGACGAAAACAACCGCATCGCCACACGTTCCATGCAGCCCAACAATCCGGCCGTTTATATCGAAGGCTGGCAGGGTGAAATCCAGGTTTTCTCCGGCTGGATATTCGCCAAATTCCCCGAGTTTTCACGCATGCATTCCGAAGAGGAGACTAACCTCTCCTTCGAGTTGAGGGATTACCGGGGGGGACAGATCTCCGTTATCCAGGCCGCTAAAGATCCGGGCGCCAATCTGATCTGGATCGGCTGCGGATTTCTCATGCTCGGCCTGGGAATGGCTTTCTACTGGCCGCCGCGGGAAATCAAGATCATCATCGATCCCGCCCAGAACAAAACGGAAATTTTCGCCGGAGGTATTGCCTCTAAAAATAAAGATGCCTTTCAGGCTGAATTTGAAAACATCATGACCAAATTGAGGAGAGATAAATGAATGAATCCACTCTGTTCCTGATCACTTTCATTGTCTATATTGCAGCCGCATTCTTCTATTTTACGTTCCTGTTCGGTAAAAAAGAGAACTGGGCCAAGATCGGATTCCAATTCGCCTTAGTCGGATTGGTCATCCATACGGCCGCCCTGTTATGGAGGACCGTCGAAAGCGGGCACGCGCCCTTCACCAATATGTACGAATCACTCTCCTTTATGGCCTGGGCCTCGATTTTGGCCTACATAATCATCGAATGGATGTTCAAAATCAAAAAGGCCGGACCCTATTTTATGCTCATCGTCATCGGGCTCATGGCCCTGGCCTCCTCCCCCCTCATGCCCAGTGAGGCCGCCCCTTTGATGCCTGCGCTCCAGAGCTATTGGCTGTGGCTGCATGTATCGGTCACCCTCATCGGAGAAGCGTTTTTCGCCGTCGCTTTCGTAACCTCCATCATGTATCTCATTGCCGATTCAAAAGAGAAAAAAGGCGTCAAAACCGGACTCTCGGCGGAAAAACTCGATTCCATCTCCTACAGGTGCGTGGCCATCGGCTTTCCTCTGTTCACCCTCGGCGGACTCGTTTTCGGAATGGTCTGGGCCTACAAGGCCTGGGGCAGCTACTGGAGCTGGGATCCCAAGGAAGTCTGGAGCTTGATCACCTGGTTTGTGTTTGCCCTCTATCTTCATACCCGTTTGGTGATGGGCTGGAAGGGCCGCCGTTCGGCTATCATCGCCATCCTCGGCTTTCTGGCGGCTCTCTTCACTTATTTCGGAGTCAATTACCTTTTGGCCGGGCTGCACAGCTACGCTTGAAACTAAAAAAAAATAAAGCCTCGACCCGTCTTGGTCGAAGGCGCATTTTCTCCCTGACTCGTATTAGGCCTTTGTCAGAACATATGCTAAATTGAAGAGAATACGGTCGGAGTTAAAATCAGATGGTCAAGAATAAAAAGAAAAGAAAAAAGCGGTTGATCCTTTTCCTTTCCGCTCTCGGAATTTTCGTCGTCCTCCTTATTGTCGCTGTCGAGTTCACCTCGCACAGCGGATTCTGTTCATCCTGTCACTACATGAAACCTTATTTCCAAAGCTGGGAGGAAAGCTCTCACGGGCAATTCGAGTGCAGCAAGTGCCATTATCCGCCGGGTGGAGGGATCACATCAAAACTGCGCGTGAAGATAGAAGGTTTAGTCATGCTGGGACGCTACTGGACCAAACTGTATCTCAAGTCCAAGCCCTGGGCCGAAATAAGCGATGACAGCTGTCTGCAGGCAGGCTGTCACGACAAGCGGCTGCTGGAAGGAAAGGTGATGTTCAAAACAGTCGCCTTCGACCATACAATCCACTTTGAAGACCTCAGGAGAGGGAAAAAACTTCAGTGCACGAGCTGTCACTCCCAGATCGTTCAGGGAGAACACATCACGGTGACCGAAAGCAGCTGCTTCATCTGTCACTTCAAGAAAAGTGAGCACTACCCTCAAATCGACGACTGCGCTCACTGCCACCACAGGGTAGAGCTGGTCTCCGAAGAAACGTCGAGATACAATCATTCCCTCGTCTTCGATAACGGCTATTCTTGCGACAAATGCCACAGCAACACCATTGTGGGTGACGGGGATGTGCCCCGCGAAAACTGCTACAGGTGCCACATGGAACAGGAGCGCCTCGAGAAGTATGATGATACCGATCTGATGCACGACATGCACATTGCCAAAAACAAAATCGATTGCAACCTCTGCCATCTGGAAATCCAGCACAAAATCGTCAAGGATATCCAATCGATCGCCGACTGCAAAACTTGTCACATCGACACCCATAAGGCCCAAGAAGTTCTCTATTCAGGGACCGGTGGACTGGGCGTGTCACACAGTTCTCCGAACATCATGTTGGAAAGAGGACTGAGCTGCAAAGGCTGCCACATCTTTCACGAAGAAAAGGGCGGAAGAATCGTCAAGAGCGACACTTCCGTATCCAAAGCAGAAGCCTGTGAATCCTGCCACGGCCAAGGTTTTGCCAAAATCATGGAACAGTGGGAACTGTCGACCAATGCGAAATTGAATGAAATCAGGAGCATCTTTGCCAGAGCTCGAGTGGAAATCCAGCAGAGCCGCGATGCCGATCGCAAGCAGGCTCAGAGCCTCCTGGACCAGGCTGCATTCAACATCGATATCGTTGAAAGAGGCAAGAGTGTGCACAATGTCATGTACTCCCAGGAACTTCTTCTCGCCTCCCATAATAAAATCGTCGAAGCGTTGAAGCTCGCGGGATCATCCTATGTCCCCAAATCCGTGACCATAGAATCCGAAGTCGTTCCGACGGAATGCGCCAACTGCCATTCGGGAATCGATGAAATCAGCGCCAAGGTCTTCGGCCTCAATTTCCCCCATAAAAGCCATCTTGTGGAACAAAAAATTCAGTGCGACACCTGCCATTCCAACGTCAGAAAACACGGTGAGTTTATCGCCACCAAGCAGGGCTGTGCAGTCTGTCACCACAGAGATCCGAACAAAGACTGCACCTCATGCCACCAACTTCAGAAAACATTTTATCAAGGCGGGACTCTGGGAGATATTGCTGTTCCGGAAGACATGATGGCTCAGGCGGGAGCCGAATGTGTAGACTGCCATCTCGACTCGGAAGAAGAGGTGGTACGCCCCGGCAAAAACAAATGCCTCGACTGTCATGATGAGGGCTATGAAAACCTGCATACAGAGTGGCAGGAAAGCACAAAAGAGCTCATCCAATCCCTGAAAATATTACTCCTGGAAAAACAGAAAGAGTCCCTTACGACTGAGCAAAAGGCGATTTTAAATCAGACTCGTCTCACCCTCAACCAAATAGAGATGGACGGCAGTGCCGGTATCCACAATTACACTTTCATCGAAGAAAC
>CBFDBS010000220.1:0-4683 GCA_965603105.1 uncultured bacterium | reverse complement strand
CCATTTATTTCTTTATCGAGTACTGAACCATCTTGTTGAAGAGGGTTTTGCGGCTGATGCCCAGCTTTTCTGCCGCTTTGGTTCGATTGCCTCCGGATTCTTTGAGCGCCTTTTCAATGAGCTCGATCTCCATCTGTTCGGTCAGACTGTGGACCATATCACTCATCGGTTTGTCCTCAGGAGAAGGCACAACTTCCTTGATTGAAGCCTTGCCTCGAATTCGCATCGGCAAATTATCCTCTTCGATTATGCGGCTTTCACTCAGGACAATGGCTTCGTAGATAACGCTCTCCATTTCCCTGATGTTCCCAGGCCAGGAGTAGTTGATGAGCAGTTCTAAAGTCTTTGGGGTCACGCCTTCAATCTTTTTCCCCATTTCTCGGTTGAACTTGTCGATAAAGTGGTCGCACAGAAGCGGAATGTCTTCTTTCCTGTCTTTTAGGGGAGGGAGATGGATAGAGAGGACAGCCAGCCGCCAGTAGAGGTCTTCCCTAAAAATCCCCATTTCAGTGTCATGTTCCAGGTTTTTATTGGTGGCGGCGATGACCCGCACATCGATGGGGATGGTTTCTGTCCCCCCGACTTTGACAATTTCCCTTTCTCCTAAAGCGCGCAGGAGTTTGACCTGAGCCTCCTGGGAGAGTTCTCCGACTTCATCCAGGAAAATCGTTCCCTTCTGGGCCAGTTCGAATTTTCCCGTTTTTTCCGATTTGGCATCGGTGAAAGCGCCCTTGGTGTGACCGAAGAATTCAGATTCGATCAAGTCTTTAGGAATAGCTCCACAGTTGACGACCACAAACGGGCCGTTACTTCTGGGGCTTTTAAAATGAATGGCCCTGGCCACCAGCTCTTTGCCCGTGCCGCTCTGCCCGGTGATGAGAACCGTTCCGTCGACGCGGGCGATTTTGTACATCATCTGGAAGACGGAGTTTATTCTGCTGCTGGTGCCGATGATGTTTTCGAACCTGTATCGGGCGGACAGCTCCGAACGCAGCTCATCGACCTCTTTCCTTAATTTGTTGACTTCCAGAGCTCTGGAAATCAACAGCAGGAGTTCATCGTTGTCTATGGGTTTTTCCAGATAATCATAGGCGCCCAGCTTGGTGGCCTCTACAGCGGTCTTGATCGTGCCGAAAGCGGTGATGATGATGACTTCGCATACGGGCAGGTATTCTTTTATTTTAGCCAGGACTTCGATTCCGGAAAGGTCGGGCAAATTCATATCGAGGAGAACGACATCGGGAAAAAAGGTTTGGGTTTTTTTTAGCCCCTCTGTCCCGTTTTTTGCTTCTTGGACAGCATATCCCTGCTCTTCGAGAAGAAGAGAGAAGATTTCTCTGATGTTTTTTTCGTCGTCGATGATTAGGATTTTGAATTTCATCTTAAAAATCCAAAGGCAGTTTGATCAGGACTGTTGTCCCCTGGCCATCCCGGCTTTTGACTTCGATCTCCCCTCGATGGGATTCGACAATACCGTAGCAAATCGAAAGCCCCAGTCCTGTCCCGCCCTTTTTGGTCGTGAAGAAGGGATCGAAAATTTTGTCGAGATCGCTTTCGGCTATGCCCCCTCCGGAGTCGCTGACGTCGACCAGAATTTTTTGCTTGTCAAGGAGAGTGACTTCCAGTTTCAGCTCTCCTCCCTCCGGCATAGCCTGGACCGAATTCAAGAAGATGTTCAAAAAGAGCTGTTTGATCTGAGCTCGATCACAGGTGAGGAGGACGGGTGTGTCCGGGAAGGTGCGAGATATCTCGATTTTCCCCTTTTTTGCCTGAATGGCTATCAAATCCAAGCTTTCTTCGCAGATATCGATGATGTTGTTTTTTTCTTTTTTTATCTCCGAAGGCCTCGAAAAGGACAACAGGGCGGTCA
Organism: uncultured bacterium; assembly: GCA_965603105.1. GTDB lineage: Bacteria > Acidobacteriota > Aminicenantia > Aminicenantales > Aminicenantaceae > CBFDBS01. Next base: position 2,813 of record CBFDBS010000220.1, on the reverse strand, counting down.
GGATCTCATTGATGCGGCTTGTCTCTTTAAGGGCATTCTCCAGGAGGTTCTTTTCTTTTTCCGAACTGATTTTTGTGCTCAGATACTGAAGAGACGATTGAATGGCCGTTAGGGGATTTCTGATTTCGTGGGCGGCGCCGGCGGCCAGTTCCCCGATGGTCGCCAGTTTGTCCGCTCTGGACATTCGCCGGAATCTCTCTCTCTGTTCTTTGTAAAGAACGGCATTCTCCAGGGCGATTCCGGCCTGAGGCGTTAAGGCGGAGATGACTGTCAGCTCCTGTTTAGTGAACTTGATGTTTCCCGTCTTCGGGCCGAGGAAAATAATTCCGATCAACCTGTTCATAGAGACAAGAGGAAAACAGAGCTCGATGTGGAATGTTTCCAGCCGGTTCTTTTCTTCTTCGGTCAAGAAATCGAAAACACCGGGCTGCTCGGGAATATAAAGATGAGTTTTGTTGACCTTCAGCCATTTGACCAGGGGATCCGTGCCTAGAAAGACAACATTTTTGACAACATTCTCATCATAGCCCATATAATTGCTGACCTTGAACTTTCCCTGACCCTGGTCGAAAATAACCAGAAGCAACCGTTCGACTGGGATAAACTCCTTGATCTTTCCTAAAAAATTGTGCCCGATCTGCTCGATGTCCTCGATGATTTTGAGGCTGTCCTCGAGTTCTTTGAAGAAAAACCATGGGTACAGTTCAGGTTTTTTTCCGGCGAAGGTAGTGGACAGCCCTTTAAAAAACTTTTTCATTGTGCAATAACTCGAAGTCCATTTTACATAAAAATTGACCTAATGGAAATCGGATGTGAAAGCCTCCCCCGGGAACTGTGGTTTGGGGGGCTCGGATGGGCAATGGCGTACCCAGTTTTGGGTAGATGATTACACGATCTCTCCCTGTTATTGATGGTCGTGAACGGATCCGAAAAAACTTTTTCCGTGAATTTTCCGAATATATATCCAAGGAGAAAGGTATTCTCTCTGACAGGAGTCTTTAAGGACAGGAGAGATTCAATTTTCCTTAGGATTATAAACTTGAATAGAGATTCTGGCATAAAAATTGCTTTAATCACTTGTCTAATGCGAATCGAAGAATGCCGAATTTTATGCCGTCCACTTTTGATAAGGAGGTTTGACATGCAGTTGCGAAAAACGCTGGTGTTGATTTTGTTTTTTTTAAACGTCCTGTCCATGGCGTGGGCCCAACAGCCGGAGCCCTTGGAGATGACTCTCAAGGACTGCATTTTTTTTGCTATAAAAAACAATCTGGATGTCACAGCCGAGCTCATCAGCTCCGAGATGGCCGGAGTTTCCGTCGGTGAGGCCAAAGAAAAGTTCTTGCCCACGTTGAGCTTCACCTACAGGCGGCAGAATACAAATTCGCCTTCTTTTTCATGGATTGAGGCATCGGATCAGGTGTCCACCACTTTCAGCAACACCTACGGCCAGCTCAGCCAGCTCCTCCCGACTGGAGGGAGTCTTTCTGTTTCTTTGAATGCCAACATGAATGATACCACTCAGCAGTTATTAAACATCAATCCACGCTATGGAAGCACACTCGATTTCAGTTTCACTCAGCCTCTTCTCAGAGGCTTCGGATTAAAAATCAACCGCAGAGAAATACTCGTGGCCAGGAACAACCGGGAGATTTCCGAGAATGATTTCAAGAGAGTTCTACTTGATACCATTAATGCCGTTGAAGAGGCCTACTGGAACCTTGTCTTGAGTATTCAAACTCTCGAAGTGAGAAGGCAGTCTTTAGAGCTGGCCCGGGATCTGCTGCAGAAAAGCCGGAAGGAGGTGGATATCGGAACCTTGGCACCGAAAGAGATATTGAGCTCCCAAGCTGAGGTGGCCGCACGAGAAGCGGATATCCTGCAGGCAGAGCTTCAGGTGAAAAACAACTCCGACCGGCTGAAAACTCTCATCAATCTTTCTACTGCGGAGGAAGCAGACATCATTCCCGTTGACGCGCCGGATTTCATCAAAAGGGATATCGAGGTCGAGGAAGCCTTCCAACTGGCCCTGGAAAACCGTCCGGATCTGCAATCCTCGCGGATCAATAAAAAAAACAAAGATTTGGATGTCGGTTACGCCTGGAATCAGCTTCTTCCCAGCCTCAATCTTAACGCCGATTACTGGAGCCCCGGCCTGTCCGGGGATCAAATTCTTTATCTGGACAACAATCCTCTCACCGGAATCGTGCTTGGTACAGTCCCCGGCGGGTCCAGCGATGCTTTAAAGGATGCCTTCAATTTCAGATACAGAAACTGGTCGCTTTACTTCACCCTGGATATCCCGTTGAACACCGTTTTTTCACGGGCCTCTCTGATTCGAGCCAGAATGAGCCGCCAGCAGGCGGATGTGAGACTGCAGAGTCTGGAAAAGAAAGCCTTTCTTGAGGTGAAAACGACAGTCAGAACAGCTCAGACCGATTTCAGGCGGGTGGAAGCTTACAGAATCGCCAGGGAACTGGCCGAAGCTAAGCTGGATGCCGAAGAGGCCAAATTGAGGGCCGGATTCACGACTAATTTTGTCGTCCTCCAGTACCAGCGGGATCTGGCTAATGCCCGAACTCAGGAGCTTCGATCTGTCATTGACTACAATCTCTCGCTGTCCAGATTGGACAATTCCCTCGGTATCAGCCTCAAAACGTGGGATATCAAGTTCTCCGATGTCGGCACGAACTATTGAGGAGAATCCTTTTGATTTTGAAAAAATTCTTTGAAAAGCGGGAAATATAAAGGAAAAATACGATGATTTGGAAGATAGCCAAAAAGGAATTCCATAACAATCTTCTGACATTCCG
>CBFDBS010000219.1:0-4688 GCA_965603105.1 uncultured bacterium | reverse complement strand
GTCTCCAACCTGGCCTCGATCTTCATCTTCAATTCCTGGGGAAGATACAGAATCACCATCGCCATTACCGGACGGATTAAAACTCTTCTCCTGTGAGAGCTATTTTCTTTCGAAGATGATCCTGCCGTCGATGATGGTGTAGAGGACTTCTGTCTGAAGGATCTCGTCCTCGGGAATCTCAATCAAATCGCGGTCAAAAACCGTAATATCAGCCAGCTTTCCCACTTCGAGCGATCCTCTTGCTGTGCCCTCAAATGCCGCGTAAGCATTGTTGATGGTGTAGGCTTTGATGGCCTCCTCTACCGAGATGCGCTGTTCGGGAAACCATCCCCCTTGCGGTTCGCCGGTCAATGTCTTCCGTGTCACGGCCGCATAGATCAGATATTTCGGATGCATATGATAGAGAGCTGCACTCGTCCCGGGCCAGTCCGATCCGAAGCTCAACATCGTCCCGTTATCGAGGAGCGATTTGAAAGCATAAGCACCTTTGCATCGTTCGTAGCCGATCCGCTCTTCCATCCAGCGCATGTCGTCGGAGATATGGTAGGGATTGACTTCGGCTATGACGTTTAAGTCCTTAAAACGGGGAAAATCTTCCGGCCGAATCACCTGGGCATGGATGACCCGGAATCCCGTCAAATCCGTCCCCTCGTTTTTTAACTTCTCATACAGATCCAGCATTTCAGCCACTCCTCGGGTTCCGATGGCATGAACATTGGGAATAAATCCGGCAGCCAGCCCTTCACTGATCAGATTGTACATTTTATCCATGTTGCCCACCAACATTCTGGCGTCATCCGAAGTGTGGCGGCGCCAGTTACCGTAATTATCGGGTTGGTCGTCGTAGGGCTTAAAAAACAGAGCGCCGTGTGTCCCCATGATCCCGTCGATATAGCCTTTGAGCGCTCCATAGCGCAACCACATGTCCTTTTCTTTTGTCTTTGGATGAAGGCCCATTGTGAATCCTGCATCCCCCAATTCCTTACCCCGGGACAGGTCGGGCCTTAACCAAACACGGCAGGTCAGATCTCCTTTTTCCTGCAGCTCGATAAAACGCTTCGTTTGATCGGGACGCTCGATATCGTGAACTTCGACAATTCCCGCCTCGCGGAGCGCTTTGAGCGCCGCCCGGTTTTCATCCAACAGCCGGTCATGTGACTTGGGCTTAACCGCCTCTCGCATCATTTCATAAGCAGGAGAGGGACGTTCGATCAGCCCAGTCGGCTTCCCATCCCCCCCTATCACCATTCCGTTATAAATGCCGTCATCCATTCCGGCAGCCTTTAGGGCAGCTGTATTGGCCAGGTACTCCTGGCGGTCAAAACGGCAGAGCAAACAGGGATTGTTCGCTGTGAGATCATCGATCATAAACCGTGTCGGTCTCCAAGATTTCCCCCTCTTCGACCGGGGTTCTCCTGCATCCCCCAACGCCCACTGTTCGTAAGCTCCCCAGAGACCGTCGGTGATCCACTCTCCATCCTCAAGCAGTTCGACAACACGCCCGATTTCTTTCTTCAATCCCTCTTCATCCGAAACCGTCATCAAATTGGCGTCGTTGATAAGAGCCCCCGCTCCGCCAAAATGAACATGCCCATCGATAATACCGGGTGTTACGAATGCACCTTTTAAGTCGATAACCTTGGTGTTCTCTCCGATATATTTATCCGCCTCCCCATCTGAATTGAAGACGGCTGTAATGGTGTTTCCTGTGATGACCAGATCACGAGCCCATGGATTTTCCTCATCGAGCGTGAAGATATCTCCATCCAGAAACACAAGGTCGGCAGGCGGAATGGACTCCTTGCCGCATCTGAAAAAAGTGAATGGAACAATAACCATCAGGAAAAATGAAAAAAGAGTCAATTTTATTCTGTTCATCGTCCCTCCTGAAAAAAAGATCGATAAAATCGGTCGATCGGCCACAGCGCCATTGATTATATCTCTATAAATTTCTGATTGTCAAAACAAAGAAAATTTGGGACAGTCCCAAATTTTTTTTTATTAGGTTGAGCTTCGTCTGACTTTCCTGACAACGACACGAAGCAGAAAAAACAGGCCTGATAGGATGATAATTAGAACCAGGACAGGAATCCAGGTGACGTAGGTGCCGCGGCGGAGGAGTTTGAAGGGATTCCAGCTTTTTTCGACAAAAATCCGTCCTTCTTTTTGGCGGTATCTATCGGCGATTTCAGGGAGGCCATCACCGTCTTTGTCTGGAAAACTGCGGATATAATCGACAAACGCACTCCATTCTTTGAGCTCCTGTACTCCCGGTGTTTCATGATCTGCATCCACAAGAGCCGTCTTTAAATCATCGATAGGGCTGCCGGCCCTGTCCTTGGGAACGATTTTCAGGATCTGCTTAGTGAAGTCGCCAACATATTTCAAGAAGCTGGCATTGTAGAAATCCGCTCCGACCCTGTAGAGGGATTTGTTCGAGCGCGATGTATTTAAAGGAATATAATCTTCATTTTCATTTTCGATCCAGACGTCGGTGACCCGGTCGAAGATCATCCGGTTGGGATTGTAGGCGAATTTTATTCCGGAAATCTGCAGGAAAAAATCCGAACCTTTGATAGGATAGATACTGGTTAACACTTCCAATGCCTTCTTGACTTCGGATGCATAAAGATAAACGGTTAAAAGCGGATAGCCCATACTTCCGTCCAAACCTATTCCGAGAGGAACGGCTCGATACAGATCGCATAGAGCCAGATTTCCGGTTATGCCTTTCCTGACCGTATCCCTGATCAAGCCATTCGACATCACTGCGACTGCCACGCGAGAGTTCGGATCTCCTTGAACAAAATCAAGAGAGTTGATGGACCAGCGGATGGAATCGGCCACCAAATTGCCAAGCGGGGATTCGTCTTCCTCGATGATCAGATCGAAATCTGTGTGAGCAATTGCCTTACGGAAGCCGATCCCTTCATCCGGAAAAACGGTCTCATCGACTTCACGCTCAAATGACCGGATCAGTTCGGAAACATTGTCGTCGCCTTTAATGCTGTCATCAATATCAATGGATTCGTAGTCAGCCAGATAAACCCGCCCTTCCTCAAGCACCACATCGAGCACGCCCACATTCTTTCCGTAGGCGCCCGCCTGAACGATAAGGGTGTCGTTGATCACGATCGGCATTTCCAAAAGAGTATGGGTGTGTCCGCTGAGGATGATGTCGATCCCTTCCACTTCCCTGGCCAGAATTTCATCTTCCGATTTCTTCGCATCTTCCCATAGTCCTGAATGGGAAAGACAGACAACCACATCGACGCGTTCGTTTTCCCGTAAAATCTGAACTACCCGCCGGGCGGCTTCCAGTGGCTCCCCAAAGCTTACCGGATCTGCAAACGGAGCCACTTCTGCAGCATTGATCCCCAGCAGTCCAAAAACTCCGATTCTCAATCCTTCTTTTTCAAGAACTCTATAGGGCTGGATGATTCCCCTTTCAAAGAAATCCTCGAGAGAATCATCTTTATCGCTGTCTTGGCTGAACACAAGGTTGGATAGAACGATCGGCGGACACATATCAAAACCGGTAGCGGACTCGAGAATGCCGGCCAGCCCTTCAGGCTTCAAATCAAACTCGTGGTTGCCGAGAGTCAGAATGTCATAGCCCATCTCCTGCATTAAACGCAGCTCATATGCCTGTTCTCTCGTCAGAAGATGAAAGAGCGAACCCATAAGAAAGTCGCCGGAATCACAGACAAGGACTGGCTTCATCCGGTCCTTTCTGATTTCGGCAATAACAGTCGCAATCCGGGCCCATCCTCCAACAGTGCTATCATCACCTACTGTTTGAGGCGTATATTCGATGTTCGGAGAAAAACCAAGAAAATGGGAATGAAGGTCGTTGGTGTGAACGATGGTCAGGGATATTCTGCTGTCAGCAGAAAATAAAAATCCGGAGAGAACAAGAAGAACCCCTATCCCTAGAAATGCTTTTTTCGATATTGAATTCATAGCTTTGAAAGAGTAATTGAGTTTCCCCAAAAAGACAAGAAGAGTACAATTGTTTGATCAACGCATCGACTTAATGTATATTAAAAATAGGCTGAAAGGGAATTATACCGAAAAGACATCCCGAATTTCTGCCAAAAGGAGGGAAATCATGTTTGTACGCCTCCTCAAAATCAAAACAACGCCGTCCCGGATCGATGAAGCAGCCATGCTTTTTGAAGAAAGCGTCATCCCGCTCTGCAAGGACAAACCTGGATACAAAGGAGCTTTCTTTTTGGGAGATCGACAATCAGGGGCCTGCCTGCCGATCACTCTCTGGGAAAGCGAAGAAGACATGCTGGAAACGGAAAAGAGCAAGTTTTTTCAGGAGCAGGTGATCAAATTTATGGATCTTTTCACGGCCCCCCCCCTGAAAGAGACATTTGAAGTCATTTATAAAGATGAATGATTATTAGCGATTGTCCTCGAGAACATATCTATAAACACAAACCACATGTCTATCGCTAGCCATTTCTCTCATTCTGATTTGATCAGCTCAACACTCGTTTTATTTCTCATTTCCTGCCTTGCGGTTGAGTCCCTATCCAAATATCTATCCTGGATTATTCACGAGTCGAGGTTGCTGAAGCTGCGAGGCGTGATGGATGCAGCTGTGGCACTTCACCCTGAGAGCCCATCACAACAAAGCAGACATCGAGTGAGATCGGCTCGCCCCTGTGGGGTGAATT
>CBFDBS010000218.1:0-4692 GCA_965603105.1 uncultured bacterium | reverse complement strand
AAAAATTGAAGTTGTATTGGACTAAAGAGTCAGAAAGGGAGTAATGCCCAGACTCTGCGAATTAGGTGTCTGAGCGGCTCACACCACATGCTGGAGGACATCGAGAAAGCGGTCGATGGTCAAAGGGGCACTCCCCTCATAGTGATTGTTGACATTGACAAACGTCCGCATTCCGGTCTGGCTGTTGGAGCGGACAATTTTGGCGGCGGACTTTAATCCTTCAGGCTGGGGGGCTACGATACGGCTCCACACTTCGCTGGTTTTTTCTTCGATGGCCTTTCTGTTTCCGCCGTGAAGCCTGATAACTGCAAAATCCGCAGTGGCCGGACCGAATTTCTCGAAAATCTCATTGGGCGGCGGCATATAATACCCGTCGAGGTAAACAAAGCCGATGCGGTGTTGAGTCAGAAAGTCAAATAGATCTTGAGACAGATAGTTCGGATTGCGCGTCTCAATCGCATAGGAAAATCCCTTGGGGGCCCTTTCGATGAAGCGGCCGAACCTGTCGATGAAATCCTGCCTCGAAGACATCTTTTTCCGGTTCAAATACTCGAATTGGAACATGAGAGGCCCTAATTTCTTTCCCAATAGAGACAGACGTTCCAGAAATTTCTCGAAAAGCTCCGAATCCAAAAAATGAGGATTGGGCTTGCCGGCAAAGGCCTGTTGTGCCTTGGACTGACGGGAATAATAGTGCGTCAGGGTGATGGAATTCGGAACTTTAACCGTGAAGAGAAAATTTTCGGGAACGCTGTCGGCATAGGTTTTAACAGTCTGAAGATCGGGCAATCTGACGCCGCCTGGAAACAGGCTCCAAAACCACCGGTCGATTTCGACGGAATTCAAATACTCGGCATAATCCGGCAAATAATCATCTGCCCCGTAGCTTTTGGTCGGATGATAGTACAGCCCTTTCCATGACTCGAATTTCCAGGAGCACGTCCCCAGCCAGAGGGACTCTCTGTATGCCTCAGGAATAATGACTTTCATTCTAGATTTTAATTGAAGTGGTTCTCTTCCATTTTGTGTAGGCAATACACTGAAAGGGAATGAAGCCCTCAATCCGAAGACTCAGTGACCTTCGGCAGGACGATCTTCCGGATCACATCCTCGATGTTCTTGAAGAGAGGTTCGTTCACATTGTTCATTTCGACCGCATGGGACGAATCGATAAATTGAACAGTCAGAAATGAGCGGACTCCTCCGGGTGGGCCAGAACGGGACTGCAGTTCAGTGAACCTGTTGTCCCGCAACGCTCTCTCGATGGCAGCGAATTCACTTTCTTCAAGCTGGAAATCTTTTTCGTCAGGTTCCCCCGACTTCAACATTCTCCGGTAGGTTCCTTCTCTGTCCATCCGGACTTCAATCAGAACCTGAGCCTGACCATCATCGAAACCGTACCAGAGAAAAACTTTATCCGTCCGCCGTTCCAGGGATTTTTCCTGCTCGGATTTCTGCCATTCGAGAGGATCGGAGAGCACCGTCACATCCAGGACGATATCTTCATCCACATAGGCGTATCTGTAAACCGGATTGAAAGTCGCCGGATCCAGATAGTCCACAAAGACCATAGTTCTGCCGTTCATTTCGGTGACCTGGCCCTCTTCCCTCGCCCATTCGATCCATTGCATCAGTGCTTCCGGGGGAGAAACCAGATCGAGCAGGCCCTTCTCATCTTCGGTCATGTACGTGTACTGGATAAAAACCTCCTCCCTTATAATATCCCCCCTCAGCTTCTGGTACTGGACCGTTCCGTATGGATTTTCCGGCTCGGGCAGTTCTTCGGCAACAAGAAACCACTCCGAAGGCAGCCGCTTGACCGCGGGTTTGACGAAGTCGGCACCGAAATCGATTTCAATGTTCTGGGCCACTTCCATGGCCTCGGTTTTGGTGGGATGCCACTGGTCTGCTGCAGGAAGTTTGTCCCAGAAATCGGTCACGCAAAGGATCTCGTCGTTTTCCCTGAGGGAAACAATCCAGTCGGGCCTCTGGAGGGGAACGACAAACGTGTCTCCCGGTTCAAGCACATCTGGATCCATGCCTTCTTCGGTAAAATTCAGTTCAGAACATTCGAAAAAGCTGGTCGGTGTCAGAAGATGGAACCTCGATTTGTATGCATTTTCGAAATCGACGGATTCCAGACGGATAACCGCCTCATAATAGTTAGAGCCGGGCTTTTTTGTCAGTTCGACGAGGCTGCATTCTATGGACGCGGGGGAAGATCGGAAGACCGAACAGGAAAGCAGGGCCAAAAGACAGCACAATCCCAGAGCAGCCATACACATCAATTTTGTTTTTTTCACTTCATTGAATCCCAACATAAATCGGCTCTCCTTCCCTGCCTCTTGTGTCAACGGCGACCAGGGCATAAGAATAGATTGCGTCCCTTTTCACAGAACGCTGCTGGCACTCGAAGACATCCGTACCAAAATCTTGGACGAAGTCCCAACTCCCATTAGAGTACAGATAAAGTCTGTACTTGTCCAGAAGAAGGCCATCGTTTTGGGGGTTGGATTTCCAATGGAGAACGTTGATGTATTCCGACTGGGAGAGAGACCGGTTAAGGACCTTCTCCCCTCGAAAATCCAGAGGTGGATGGATTTTTTTGAAGTGAGCGGTGAGCTTTTTGTCAGAATCCATGGTCAGTGCTAAAGTCCTCGAAGCCATGCTGGAAAGGGGCAGGTTTCCCGTCCATTCAAAGAAGGAACAAAAGGTGTCCTCCACCGCTTCGACTGTGACCTGCCGGCCCACATTATAGACATGTGCGCCCGGCGGAGGGTCGGTCGTACCGCCTGTCCCGGCTGAGAGGATCAAGGTGAAGCTCGTATTGCTGAGAACAAAACTCATCGTATCCCCGGCTTCGCTTATGTCATTGATCTGGATATCCGTATTGAGGAGATGCCCCCTCGTATTCCGATAAATCACATTCTCCGTGTCCACGCCGTCATCGAGGGTCAGGTACGAGCCTGGGGGCCGGTCATCCGGATAGGATGGGCCTAGATGAGAGTATCCGTAATCGGCGGCCCAGACCATTTCATCCCAATAACTCTGGTAGGTGACGAGCGATGTGATCGATGGATTCAAAGCAGGACAGACAGCTTCGACACCATAAAAAGTGAAACCCGGCAGACAAACTGCAGGCGGATAGTTTTCATCCACGTGAGAAATGAGCAGGCCGCTGCGGCGGTAAGGGAAGTTTTCGTAGTCAGGGTGGGAGCCATTCATTCTGTTCGCCAACAAGAAATACTCATGGGGATAATCTATGTATATTTTATAAACTCTCGGATGCGCAGCCGAAGCAAGGCCCAAAGCGTCGATGGTGAAGCTTCCGGAGCCGGAAATCTCTTCGGCTTCCACCCAGCCGTATTCGATCGACTTGATGAAGGCACAGAAGCCGATCCGGATATCGGAAATCCCCATCAGGCAGTAGTAGCCCAAAGGCCTGTTATAAAAATCGCTGTAGTCATAGAGATCGGGCAAACCTGTCATATGCCCGTATTCATGGCAGAAGGAGCTAATCCCTGTGTTTTCCGAACCGTCGCCTTGCCTTTCGTTGACGGCATTATAATTTCTGACATTGACTCCGTATTTGCTGAGCCCGACTCCGCTCATATGCGGCCAGTAAAAAGTCCCCCAGGTCTGCAGGGTTCCCGCCCAAATGAGGATAACGTCCAGCTGACCATTGTCGGCATGCCGGGTAAAGTCAAAAGCGGGGTCAACGCTTTTAATGGAATCCATCGCCTGGATGAGAATCGTCCTCCAGCTTGAACTCTCCTTGTAATAGGAGGCTGTTTCGGGAAGAGTGACCCAAGTTGTAAAGACATCCCCCTCCGGCCAGAATTGATCATGTGACTGCGCTTTGTAGAAATTGGTCATACTTCGCACGGAAGGATCGTCACTGAAAAGACGGGTGCCAAAATCCTGTGGCAAATACTGTCCAGTGGACCATTGTGTGGGAGGATTTCCCTCGGGCTGGAACTGGACGCAGATCACAAAGACTTTTTTCGTTCCGGTTAGAGCCTGGATATCCACAGGCCGGCTGAAGAGTTGAGTTTCCAGATCATGGAAAAGCCCTGGATTCTGGGCCCGCGTCTCGGCGATTCTTTGTGTCCGGTCGCTGAGGTGTCTGGGCATATTTTTCTTTTCCAGCAGAGAAACAGGGGCTTTGCCGACCACGAGTCCCGATGGATGAAGACGGTTCTTCTGGAGCACCGCGTACTCGATTTCACCCGTCCGGTCGTTCAAAATGATGGTGAAACCCTCTTCTGTTTCAATCCTCTTGTAAAATTCATCTCCGTAGATTAAGCCCTGGATAACGGTGCCGTCCGGTTGGTGAAGGATTATCCGTTTCCCCCAGACTGGATCGGCGACAAGCGAAAAATCAGATAAGGCTGCACATAAGACAAGTGAGATAAGAAAGATTCTCAAGGCGTGGTTCAAATAAAATACCTCCTCTTCAATGATAGTGCCTTCCATTCTCAAGTTCAACTCTGTCCGATAGACGGATAGGATGGATGTGCTAGCTCAGCTTTTGAATACTAGCCTGAACTATTCATAAATTTGGCCGACACTGTAATCAACCTTCTCTATAATCTGCAGATTACAATATCTTTCGACAAACCTTATTTTTTTGCAACTTTCCTTGAATGTCACCAAGAAAAACAATGGGCCAAATTCACCCTCCGGGCGAGC
>CBFDBS010000217.1:0-4738 GCA_965603105.1 uncultured bacterium | reverse complement strand
CCTCTCCGTTTTTTTTCTGAGCAGGGATGGAGAAAAACTTGTAGTTGAAAACAGATGAAAGCTCTTTTATGTCCCGGATGTTTCCTTCCCTGTTTTTTCCGAAACGGAAGTTCTCTCCGACTACGATTGTCCGTGCGTGGACAGTGTCGATCATTATGTTTTTTATGAAATCCCGGCTGGACAGTCCGGCGATGGATTGACTGAATGGCAGGACCAAAACCACAGAAATATTGTTTTTTTCAATTTCCTGCAGCCTCTGATCCATGGTTTGGATCATTCTGACCGGTTTTTTTCCGAAAAAGATATCGGGGTGAGGTGAAAAAGTCAGGACAAGTGATATCATGTCCTTTTTTTGGGCTTCATCGACGAGAATGCGGAGGATGTGCCGGTGTCCCAGATGGATGCCATCGAAATTGCCGATGGCAGCGACCGTGTCCCGGCCCAAGTCGGGAAAATCGTCGATACTGGTGAAAATTTGCATTTTTTTAAAGGGTTATGACTTTGGCTTTTTCCATGTAGAATATTTTGAGCTGATGAAGGCCGTTGTTGAGGAGGGAATCCTCTTCGGGCTTCAAATTTCCTTTTGTTTTTTCTTTGAGAAGATCCAGAAGATCGATCAGTCTTTTGGCCAGTGCGATGTTTTCGTCAGTCGTTTGGGAGAGAGGATCTTCAGCAGCCCCGAGTTTAATAAGAGCCTGGGTGAAGAAGGGAAGGAAGAGCGAGCTGAAATCCAGGGGCGGCAGGATTTCCTGTTCTTTTTCCGCTTCGCCGGTTTTCTCTTCTTCTTTTTTTTCAGGCTGTTTATCCTGGTCTTTCATGTTTTTCCTCCAGAAATGTGTTGAATCTTTGGATGTTCAGGGCAGATGCCACATCTCAGTCAAATATATTTTGTTGAATCGGAAAAAAATAATACACCTGTATTATTCACGAGTCAAGGTTGAAGCAGATGCGAGACGCGGCGGATGAAGCTGTGGTGCCTCACTGGTAAAACTGAATTCAGACTAAAATTTTAGTGAAGTCGGAAATCATCGACATCTTTTTTAACCTGAATTATTCACAAATGGATATGTGCGGCGCAGCCTATGAAGCTGTGGCCATCCACCGCGATTTGGCTGCAACAATACAGATCCATTTGCCCCCGCGGGGTGAAAAAGGCCGATAGAATTGAATAGAATGATCAAACATAAATGTCAAAGGCATGTTTTAATCACACGACGCTTAATGGGCTGCATGTATTGAAGTTGGAAAAACATCGGCCTTTTTTATGAATAGGTCAGGTTAAATAAATCAGGTACAATAGAGCATCATCATATTAAGGAAGAGTGTACTATGGACAATCCGATACGGTTGGGAGAAAAGTTTCAGAAGCTGGTCGATATCATGGACACACTCCGTGGAGATCAGGGGTGTCCCTGGGACAAAGAACAGGACGAAACTTCGATTGTGAATTATTTTCTGGAAGAGGTTTATGAAGCCGCAGACGCCGTCATGAAAAAAAATGATCTCGCGCTCAAAGAGGAGTTGGGCGATGTGCTCATGGAAGTGGTCTTTCTTTCAAGAATCTATAAAGAGAAAAAATCCTTCAGTATAGGGGACGTTCTCGAAGGAATAAATCGAAAGATGGTCCGCCGTCATCCTCATGTTTTTGGCCCAGGGGAGGTCGAAAGTTCAGAAAAAGTCGTTGAGAACTGGAACAAACAGAAAGATATTGAAAAGGCAAGAACGTCTGCCCTGGATGGAATAGCCGGGAATCTCCCTGCTCTGCTTGAAGCATTCCAGATTGGGCAGAGGGTTTCCCTGCGCGGTTTTGATTGGGATCAACTGGGAGAGGTCTTGAATAAAGTGAAGGAAGAAATTGAAGAACTCGAAGGCGCGCTCCAAAAGGGAGAGAAAGAAGACATCTTCGGAGAAATGGGAGATTTGCTCTTTTCCCTTGTTAACCTTTCAAGGCATCTCGGTGTCAATCCAGAAATGGCCCTTCGCCTGACTAATGAGAAATTCACGAAAAGGTTCGCTTTTATCGAGAAGAGGCTGAAGGAACAAGGAAAAGCAGGGGAGCGGGTCAGTCTGGATGAGCTGGATGCGCTCTGGGATGAGGCAAAAAGGGAGGTTTTCTAGCCGGTTATGTCGTAGGTCGCTTTTTTTCTTAGAATGAGACTTGCTTTGATGAACTCATCGAGGTCACCATCCAGGACGCTATCCACATTCCCAATTTCTATGTTTGTCCGCAAGTCCTTGATCAGCTTGTAGGGATGGAGGACATAAGAACGGATCTGGTTTCCCCACGCAATTTCTGTTTTGGAGTCTTCCAGTTTTTCAAACTTTTCCTTCTTTTTCTTTTTTTCCAGTTCGTAGAGCCGAGCCCTTAAAACTTTCATGGCTGTGGCTTTGTTTTTGTGCTGGGACCTTTCGTTTTGGCACTGGACCACGATTCCCGTAGGGATATGGGTGATTCGGACGGCAGAATCGGTGACGTTGACGTGCTGTCCGCCCCGGCCCGAAGCGCGGTAGGTGTCAATACGCAGCTCTTCAGGATTGATGTCCACTTCGATATCCTCATCCACTTCGGGATAAACGAAAACAGCCGCAAAGGATGTGTGTCTTCTTTTATTGGCATCATAAGGTGAAATTCGCACCAACCTGTGAACTCCGGATTCCTGGCTGAGGCTGCCAAAGGCGTAATCTCCTTCAATACGAAGAGTCGCATTTTTTATTCCCGCCTCCTCCCCGGGGGTGGAGTCTATAACCTCGCCTTTAAAATCCCTTCGTTCGGCAAACCTGAGGTACATACGGAAGAGCATTTGGGCCCAGTCCTGGGATTCCGTACCGCCGGCGCCTGGGTGGATAGTCAGAATGGCATTTCGTATGTCATCTTTATCGAAAAAAAGAGTCTGGAGTTCCGCCTCATCCAAAGCCTGAGAGAAATCGGAGAGTGCCTGTTTGAGTTCCGCTTCGATGTTTTCCCCTTCTCCGGCCAGTTCCAGAAGAACTTCAAGTTCCTCTTTTTTCACTTCGATTTTCAAATGATAGGCAAGAGATTTTTCCAGCCTTTTTTTATTCTGTTGAAGAGTCTGGGATAGACTGAGGTCTTTCCAAATCTCGGGGGAGGAAAGCTTCGAATCGATGGAGGCTACTTCTGATTTTTTGTCTTCGAGGTCAAAGAAAACCTCTGAGCTCTTCAAATTTTTCGAAGAGCTCGGTGGTTTTAATCCGCAGTTCCGGCAGGAGCGTTTTTGGGGATTCTTCGCTTTTCATTTTTTCCTTCTGACTACGGCCAGAATAAGGAATAAGAGGGACAAAGTCAAGCAGCCGTAAGCAAAGGCGTCGCCCAGACGCGCATACAGTGTGAGGCGTGATAGGGGAGTGATAGATCCGGTGATATGTGTCTGTATATTCAAAGGGCTTTTGCTGAGAATACGCCCATGGGGATCGACAATACCGCTTATTCCCGTCGTGGCAGCCCTGAGCAAAAAGCGCCTGTTTTCCACCGCTCTCAGGACGGCGATGGCAAAGTGCTGGTAGGGAGCCGAGCTTTTTCCATACCAGCCGTCGTTGGTGATGGTCGTTAGAAACTGAGCACCGTTTTTCACAAATCGGCGGACGAGATCCGGGAAGACAACTTCGTAACATATCGGGGATCCGAATCGGATTCCGTTCACTTCATGGAGGACATAATCTTTTCCGGGGGTGACGTCACCGATGGCGTGGGTCATTGTGTTGATGAAAGAAAAGACCTTTTTATACGGTGTGTACTCGCCAAAAGGAACAAGATGCATTTTGTAGTATTCGGTGGGATTCAAATCAGGGCCGATACAGAGGGCTGTGTTGAAGTATTCATTCTCTTCGGTTCCGCTTTTGGTCTCATTTGTTCCGATCAGAAGCGTTTTTCCCGTGTCCTCGACAAAGCGAACGATTCTGTTTTTGAACTCAAGATAGATTCCGTAGGGACAGCTGAAGCAAAGCGGTACGGAAAACTCAGGCCAGATGATAAGCTTCGCTCCCTCAGAATGGGCCAAATTCGTCAGATCCATATGCCGCTCGAAAAGCTGAATGATCTCTTCGGTTGATAGCCTGTCCCAGGAGATATCGGAGGATATATTCCCCTGAATGACCGAGGCTTGGAATGATTCAGAGGAGGCTGGAGATGTCCTGAGACTGAAAAATCCTCCCAAGTGAATAAGAAGGACGACGGCAAGGGCGATGAAAAAAAAACGGCGTTTCCTTTGCTTCATGGAAAGGACGAACAGACTTTGGAGAAGAACGATCATGAAGGACAATCCGTAAATTCCAGTCACCGAAGCCATTTGGATAAACAAGAGGTTCTGGAATTGAGCGTAGCCCAGCAATCCCCAGGGAAATCCTGTCAGAAGATGGGTCAAAACGAACTCGAATGTGACCCAAATAAAAGGAGCGATGAAATAGCTCGCTATGGGCAGTTTATGACGGAGGCGGGATAAGACCCAGGAAAACAAACCCCAGAAAAGACCCAAATAGAGCATGAAAACGATGTAAGTCAAAAGGCTGAATACTGTCGACAGACCACCGTAATGAGCGGGGACGTCCGGAACCCAATACAGGAGCAGAGCGTAAAAGCCGAATCCTGACAGCAGCCCGAGAAGGAAGGACTGTTTGGGCGTTTTGTCGGCCAGAGCATAAAGGAGAGGGATGAGCGAGATCCAAATCAAAAAAGAAAGGCTGAATTTGGGAAAGGCGAGAGCTGTCAGGGCTCCGCTTGCCA
>CBFDBS010000216.1:0-4750 GCA_965603105.1 uncultured bacterium | reverse complement strand
GGATTCAGCATCGACACTCAGCCCGAAGAAATAAAGACAATCATCGGCTACATGTCCCAGAAATTCACTCTCTATCTGGATTTGACCGTCGAAGAGAATATCGAATTCTATGGCGGCATCCATAAACTGCCGGCTGCGGTCAAAAAGGACAGGAAAAACTGGGTTCTGAAGATGGCGGGTCTGACCGGCCGGGACAGTGTCCTGACCCGGGAGCTTTCGGGAGGCTGGAAGCAGCGTCTCTCACTCGGTTGCGCCATCCTCCACCAGCCAAAAATTCTTTTTCTGGACGAGCCCACCGCCAGCGTCGATCCCGCTTCACGCAGGGATTTCTGGGACCTGATCTATGACCTCTCCGAACAGGGGACAACGGTCATGGTCACCTCTCATTACATGGACGAAGTGGAGAGGTGCCACAGAATCGCCATTATCGACAACGGCACTATCATCGCCAGCGGATCTCCCAACCAGTTGAAAACACAATTCACGGGAAAAACGGAATCTTCCCTCGAGCAGGTTTTTATCGCCGCCGTGGAGAAAGAGAAAGAGGATGAGAAATAGAGCGCTCCCCCTTCTGAAAAAAGAAACTCTGCACATCCTCAGAGATCCGCGCAGCCTGTATCTCGCTCTCGGGCTGCCTATCGTTCTTCTCATTCTTTTTGGCTATGCCATCACCTTCGATGTCAAAAACGTTCCCTTGGCGGCCGTCGATTTGGACAAAAGTTCTCTCAGCCGGGATTTTCTTTCCCGAATTCAAGCCAGTCCCTACTTCGACCTTAAATTTCTCCTTGACTCCACCTCCGGATCCGGGATCTATCTGGATAGGGGGGATGTCCGTTTCATTCTCGTTATCCCTTCGGGATTTGACCGCAAACTGTCCTCAGGAAAGGGAGCCTCCCTCCAGCTCCTTGTCGATGGGAGCGACAACAACTCGGCCCAAATCGCCATGGGCTATATGTCAGGCTTCGTCCAAAGGTTTTCCTCTCAAATTTTGTTCGAATATATACAGGAGCGGGGCGCTGAGCTTCCTGTCCGTCTGCCGCCTTTCGAGGTCGAGTCCCGTGTGTGGTACAATCCTGACCTGCGCAGCACCAACTATATCGTGCCGGGACTGATCGCTGTCCTGATGATGGTCATTGCCGCCATGCTCACTTCTCTGACAATTGCCAGAGAATGGGAAGTAGGAACCATGGAACAGCTGATCGCCGCGCCCATCCGCCCGATTGAAGTTATCCTGGGCAAACTCCTTCCTTATTACTTCCTCGGTCTCCTTCAGACATTCCTGGTCATCCTCATCGGCAGGATCCTTTTCGACGTGCCGTTCAGGGGAAATCCGTTCTTTCTCTTCCTTGTTTCCAGCCTGTTTCTTATCTGCGGCTTAGGGATAGGCCTTTATCTTTCCACAGCGACCAAATCCCAGCAGCTGTCGTTTATGCTGTCCATCATCCTGACCCTCCTGCCCGCCTTTCTGCTCTCAGGATTCATCTTTCCGGTGAGCGGAATGCCTCGTCTGATCCAAATTGTCTCGCACCTTGTCCCGGCCAAATATTTCCTGACTGCCCTGAGAGGGATTTTTCTTAAAGGCAACGGCCTGGCCGCCCACCTGAAAGAAGTGGGGGCACTGTTCATTTTCGCCTTGGTTATCGTCGCCGCCTGTGCGCGGAAATTTAAACTGAGTTTGGATTGAAAATGTTAACCGTCATCCGTCATATCGTTCGCAAGGAATTCATCCAGACGTTCCGCGACAAAAGAATGTTTCTGCCCCTATTCGTAGCGCCAGTTATCCAGCTCATTCTTTTTGGCTTCGCGGCCACAACCGACGTCAAGGACACCCCGTTTGCCGTTCTCGATTTTGACAAGAGCCGGGAAAGCAGATCTCTCGTCACCAATTTTCTTCATTCCGATGCCTTCCGTCTCGATTATAATCTCAGCGGGGATAATGAAGTCGACAGTCTGATCCAGCAAGGGAAGATCAAGGTGGCCGTTGTCATCCCTGCGGATTTTGGGAAGAATCTCCAGAGAGGAAAGAAGACGGCCGTCCAGATTTTGCTCGACGGATCAGACGCCAATTCGGCCACCATCGTTATGAGCTACATCGCCCGCTTGTTGAGCAGCCATTCGGAAAAAATCGTAGCCGAATTATTAGGAGAAGGAAGAGCAGGATTCCTCATACTTCAGGAGCGAATCTGGTACAATCCTGACTTGAAAAGCTCCATCTATATGGTCCCCGGAGTGCTCTGCCTTGTTTTGCTCCTGACTACACTCCTCCTGACCTCAATGGCCATCACCAAGGAAAGGGAAATGGGGACGCTGGAATCTCTCATCGTTTCCCCTATCCGATCGTGGGAGCTGATTATCGGCAAAACAACTCCCTTTGTCATTATCGGCCTCGTCGATATCGTTTTGATCGTCCTGGCCGGGAAAATCGTCTTCGGGCTGCCCATAAAAGGCAGTGTTGTTCTTCTTTTGGGCATCTCCCTTCTCTTCATTCTGACCTCCCTCAGCATCGGACTCTTCATCTCCACCCTTTCCCGCACTCAGCAGCAGGCCATGACCAGCGCCCTCTTCTTCCTCATGCCGGCCATGCTGTTGTCCGGAATCTTCACTCCCATTGAAAGCATGCCGAAAATCATCCAGTATCTCACCTACCTCAATCCCCTGAGGTTCTTCGGAAAGGCCGTCCGGGGAATCCTTCTCAAAGGGAACGGCCTGGCCATCCTCTGGCCGGAAGTCCTGATTCTTTTTCTCTTCGGCCTGGGCGCCCTCGCTGTCTCCTCATTTCGCTTCAAAAAATATTTGGAGTGATAGAGGGCCCCTCTCCGCCGGCCATCCACTCGATAGGTTTATGTTGCTGATCGGGGTCAGGCTTCGCCAATATCCCTGTATTCCTGAAAACTTTATCACTGCGCATCATGCCAAATGAAGCCTGACCCCATATATGCCTCCTCCGCCCTGGGCATTCCTTCAGATCCGCTTTTTGCATCGATGCCTCGAATAATCTGCAGCCGCTCTTTTCCAGAGAGCCGGGCCTGGCTTGCCGGCGGAGAGCAAAAATGATATATGAATTGTACTTTTGCGCCTTCACTCGGCAAAAAGGAGTCTGTCATGAACACGGGGAAAAAATGCTTGGTCACTCTATTTCTTATCGCGCTTTGGATTTTGCCCGGCGTGGCGGAGAGCGGCGACATCCAGAAAGAGACACTCCACATATCGGGGCTTTCGGAACCTGTGGAAATTATCAAAGACAGCTGGGGAATCTCCCACATCTATGCCAAAAATCAGAAAGATCTGTTCTTCGCCCAGGGATTTAACGTAGCCAGAGACCGGCTTTTCCAGCTGGAAATCTGGCGGCGCCAGGCCACAGGCACCTTGGCGGAAATTCTGGGAGAGAGGGTCCTGAGCAAGGACATCGGCGCCCGCCTTTTCAAAGCCAGGGTGGACATGAAAAAAGAGCTGAGTTTTTACCATCCCCAGGGAGAGGAAATCATTTCTTCTTTTGTAGCCGGGATCAATGCTTACATCGAATACGTTACACAAGAACCGGAATTACTCCCCATAGAATTCGGACTGCTGGGCATAAAACCGGGATATTGGACTCCGGAGGTTGTAGTCAGCCGGCACAACGGCCTCTTCAGAAACGCGAGTTTCGAAGTGTCCATGGCCCAGGCTGCCCAGGTCATGGGCATCGGTAAAGTCAGAGATCTTCTCAATCTTCACCCCGGAAATCCTCAACTTGAAGTCCAGGAAGGAATCGACCTGTCTCTTATCGATCCGGAAATTCTCAATCTCTACTCTGCATCACGGTCAAGGGTCAGATTTTTGCCCGAAGACATCATCGATCCTGCGCTCCGTGCACAAGGGGAAAGTCTTGATCTACTGAACTCTTCACTTTCTCTCTCCCAACATCTGGAAAACAGCATGGAACTGGGAAGTAACAACTGGGTCATTCGTGGAGAAAAAACGTTTACAGGAAAGCCCATAATGGCCAACGATCCCCACCGGACCCAGCAGATCCCTTCGCTCCGCTACTGGGTGCACCTCAACGCACCGGGCTGGAATGTCATCGGCGGAGGAGAGCCCGCCCTTCCCGGCATCTCCATCGGCCACAATGAATACGGAGCCTGGGGACTGACCATATTCTCGGTCGACCAGGAAGACCTGTATGTCTACGACACCAATCCCGAAGATGCCGACCAATACAGATACAAGGGAAAATGGGAAAAAATGACAGTCATCGACGACACCATTCCTGTCAAAGGAAAATCGCTCTTCCCGGTCAAACTCAAGTACACGCGTCACGGACCCGTTCTGTATGAGGATCAAGCCCACCAAAAAGCTTATGCCTTGAGAGCGGCCTGGCTGGAAATCGGGGCGGCGCCTTATCTGGCCAGTCTGCGTATGGATCAGTCGAGGAATTGGCTCGAGTTCCGCGAGGCCTGCAGCTACTCCAGAACGCCGTCGGAAAACATGGTCTGGGCAGACAGGGATAATAACATCGGCTGGCAGGCGGTCGGAATAACTCCCCGGCGAAAAAAATGGCACGGCCTCCTCCCGGTCCCCGGTGACGGACGGTTTGAATGGGACGGCTATCTACCGATCAAAAGGCTGCCTCACCTTTTCAATCCGCCTCAGGGTTATTTTGCCAGTGCCAACCAGGATAACATGCCGGCGGACTACCCTATCAATGTCGGCTACGTATGGACCGATCCTTTCCGTTTTGCCAGAATCGAAGAGGTCCTCGGGTCCGCCCAAA
>CBFDBS010000215.1:0-4821 GCA_965603105.1 uncultured bacterium | reverse complement strand
AAAATCATCACCGCCGCCGCGGCTCTCGAAACGGGAAGTGTCCGTCTCGAGGATGTATTCGACTGCAGTATCCAGCTTCAATATGCGTGGAAACGTTATAAGGACCACGAAGAATTCGAATGGCTTTCCTTTCCTGAGGTCATCATTCACTCCTCCAATATCGGAACCATCCAGATCGGGGAGCGCATCGGAGAAGAAAATCTGTACGGCATGATTCAATATTTCGGCTTCGGCCAAAAAACAGGCATCGATCTCCCCGCAGAAGAGGCTGGGATCCTCCACCCCCTAAAAGATTGGACCGGCGCCTCATTGACCTCCCTCTCTATCGGCTACGAAATCGGGGTGACGGCCATGCAGATTCTTCAGACGGTGAACATCATCGCCAACCGTGGAGTCACCGTGCAGCCGCGAATTGTCAAGTCCATGATCCTTTCTGAAGATAAAGTCGAGGAACCCCCCAGAGAATACAGGCGGGTGTTGAGAGAAGACATCGCTCTATGCCTGACAGGCATGCTCGAACAAGTGGTCGAGGCCGGCACAGGAATAAATGCCCGGATCGACGGCTACAGCATTGCCGGCAAAACAGGAACCGCACAAAAAGTGGATCCCGAAACGGGCTACTACTCATCCCGCAGTCATACGGCTTCCTTTGTCGGTTTTGCTCCAATGGAAGCCCCGCTCTTCTCCATGGTCGTTGTCATCGATGAGCCCGTTGGCCGGTACTATGGAAGTGATGTCGCGGCCCCGCTGTTTCAGAGGATCGCCAAACAGATTTTTTTGTATTACGGAATCCCTCCGCAGAAAACTCAACCTCTGAAGATTATCACGGCGGATAAGAGGAGGGAACAGAACTGATGAAACTCGGTGACGTTCTGGCCGGAGTCCCCCTCCTCCATTTCGAGGGCTCCCGGGAAGACGACATTCAAGGTCTGACCTATGATTCGAGAAAGGTTCAGCCCGGATTTCTATTTGCGGCCATGAAGGGAGAAAAAACGGACGGCAACGCCTACATCCAACAGGCAGTGGCAAGCGGCGCAGCGGCTGTTCTTTCCCATCAAGCCGAACCGGAATCCTTCTCAAGGGCATGGATTCAGGTCGCCGATGCGCGTGAAGCGCTGGGATTCTGTTCGGCCAACTTCTACAGACACCCTTCCTCCGAATGCAGAATCATCGGCATCACGGGAACAAAGGGAAAAACCACAATCACCTTCCTGCTGGAAGCCATTCTCAACAAAGCCGGCTCCTCTCCCGGCGTTTTCGGGACCATATCTTACCGCGGACCGGAGATGGAGATTGCGGCCAAAAGGACAACCCCCGAGTCGAGTGACCTGCAGCAAATGCTCAGACAGATGGTCAGCAAGGGAGTCACTCACTGTTTGATGGAGGTTTCCTCCCATTCCCTGGACCTGAAGAGAGTCTCCGGCATTGACTTCGATCTGGCCGTATTCACCAATCTGAGCGGCGAACACATGGACTACCATGTGAGCATGGAGAACTATTACCAAGCCAAGAAAAAACTTTTTCTCCCCGGCCGGAAAAAAAAGACGGCCGTTGTCAATACTGACGACGAATGGGGAAAAAAACTCCAATCCGAGCTGACCATCGATTCCGTCACCTTCGGACTCGAGTCCCCGGCTTCGGTTTTTGCCAAAAAATATTCCTTGAGTGAAAAAGGGATCGACCTGATTATTGAATACCCGGGAGGATCCTTTTCTCTCTTTTCCCCTCTTCTGGGCAAACCGAACGTCTACAACATCCTGGCTGCCGTCGCCTCCTCCCTTTCCCTGGACATTCCTCTCCCCGCCATCACAAAAGGCATCCTGTCTCTCCACGGGGTGCCGGGAAGGTTCGAGAAAGTACCGAATGCTTTAGGCCTGCAAATCTTCGTCGACTATGCCCATACGGATGACGCCCTGAAGAACCTCCTGGAAACGGCCCGGGAACTGGCGCTTAAAAAAACGATCCTCGTTTTCGGAGCCGGAGGCGACCGTGACAGAACCAAACGGCCGAGAATGGGCGAGGTCGCCGGAGCCCTGGCCGATCTGATCATCGTGACCTCGGACAATCCCAGGTCCGAAGATCCGCTGGCCATCATTGCGGAAATCGAGCAGGGCCTGGTAAAAACGGGAAAGGAACAATACCTCATTCAGCCAGACAGAAGAGAAGCCATAAAAAAGTCCCTGGCACTGGCCCAAAAAGGCGATACGATTTTAGTGGCGGGCAAGGGACATGAAGATTATCAGATTTTAGGAGACAGGATTATTTCTTTCAGCGACAGGGACGTGATCCTCGAGCTGATCAGAGAAAAGGAGGCAGGTCTCTGATGGTCGAACTGCGGTTGGACACCATCGCCGCCAAAATGGAGGGGACTATCGTTCAGGGCAGGCCCTCTCACACTTTCAAGGCCTTCAGTATCGATTCCCGCCTCATTTCCAAAGGAGGGTTCTTCTTCGCCCTTCACGGTCTTAGAGACGGACATGACTTTCTCCGGGATGCCGTAGAGAGAGGCGCATCCGGTGCCGTTGTCTCGAAGGACATTTCAGGGATGGATAAATCCGTCTCCATCATCCGCGTTCCGGATACGTTTCAGGCCCTCCAGCTTTTAGCCCGGAGAGTCGTTGAGGATTTTCCTCTCAAAATCATCGGCATAACCGGAAGCATCGGCAAGACAACCACCAAAGAATTCACATATGAACTCCTGAAAAAGGAGTTCAGTCTTCTGAAATCGGAAGGCAACTTCAACAATCACCTCGGCCTTCCCCTTTCCCTGCTGAAGCTCACTCCCTCCCATGAGATAGCCGTGCTGGAGATGGGCATGAGCCACAAAGGAGAAATCGCAGCCCTGACGCAAATTGCACCGCCTGACGTGGCCGTTATCACCAATATTAAACCGGTCCATCTTGAGTTTTTCGACAGCATCGAAAACATCGCCCAGGCGAAAAGTGAAATCCTCGACGGAACAAAACCAGAGGGAACGGCCGTCCTGAATGGGGATGATCCTCTGATTCAGAACATCGTTTCAAGATGGAAAGGAAAGACCATCCGCTTCGGAAGATCGGAATCAGCCGATGTCCGGGCCCTCTCCATCCGGAGAAACGGTCAAAATAGAATATCCTTTACTCTCGGCTATGGGAAGGAAATGGCTGACTTGCAGCTGCCCTTTGTTTACGACAGCCACCTGGACAATTATCTGGCGGCAGCGGCCGTCGCCTTTGCCTTGGCGGTTCCTCTCTCCAGTATCGCCGCTCAGACGGAAACTCTCCGGCCCTTGAAGATGAGAGGCGAGCTTCATCGTCTCCCAAAGGGCATCCTCCTTATCGATGATTCATACAACTCAAGTCCTGCTGCGTTGGAGAATGCCCTTCACAGCCTGGCCCACTTCCCCGGCAAGAGAAAAGTTGCCGTCCTGGGGGACATGCTCGAACTGGGGCCAAAGGAACATGAGTTCCACAGGGAAGCGGGAAAGGCGGTCGCCCGAAACGGTTGGGATGTGCTGGTAACCGTGGGTCCCCGAAGCCTGGCCATGGAGGAAGGTGCGCGGGAGGGAGGCATGAGAAGAGAGGATATCCTCACTTTCAAGAATTCGAAAGATGCGGCTTCCAGGGTGGGGGACTTCGTCAGGGAAGGAGACCTGCTCCTGGTCAAAGGATCGAGAGGGATGAAGATGGAACACATCGTTCAGGTTTTTCTGAGGAAGGAGAGATAGCGTGCTGTACTGGCTGCTCTATCCGTTAAAAGATCATTTTTTTCTGTTCAACGTCTTCGGCTACATCACCGTCCGGACGGCCCTGGCGGGTGCGACAGCATTCGTAATTTGCCTGTTTTTCGGGCCGTTGATGATCAAAATACTCAAGAAATACCAGATCGGAGAGGAAATCAGGGCGGACGGCCCTCAATCCCATTTCAACAAAAAAGGGACTCCTTCGATGGGCGGGATTTTGATTATCGGATCCACCCTCATTCCCACTCTGCTCTGGGGAAATCTCAGCAATACTTATGTCTGGCTGGTCATGGCCACCATGCTTCTTTTCGGTGCCATCGGTTTCTGGGACGATTTTCTCAAAATAAAAAAGAAAAAGTCCTCCGGCCTCATTGTCAGACACAAGCTGATTTTTCAAATTGTTCTTTCCGCCGCAATCGGACTCGTCCTCATCTACCTCGGCAGCAGAGGGCAGTTTAATCTCATTCTCAGTGTTCCCTTTTTCAAAGAATGGATGCCCTACCTGGGATGGTTATATCTCCCCTGGATCATATTCATCCTGGTCGGCTCCTCGAACTCGGTCAATATCGCCGATGGGCTGGACGGACTGGCCATCGGTCTGACCCTCATCAGCGCCAGTGCCTTCACGACATTGGCTTATTTAATCGGCAGAATCGACATTTCAGGATACCTGGACATCCCTTATGTCCCTCAGGCGGCAGAACTGACGGTTTTTGCCGGAGCCATGGCCGGGGCCTGTCTGGGTTTTTTGTGGTACAACTCCCATCCCGCTCAGATTTTCATGGGCGACGTGGGAGCACTCTCCCTCGGGGGATCGATCGGCGTCATCGCCATTCTTATCAAGCAGGAGTTTCTTCTCTTTATGGTCGCGGGTGTCTTCATTATCGAAGCTCTCTCGGTTTTGCTCCAGATCTCTTATTTCAAATTCACGGGGGGAAAGAGGATTTTCAAGATGGCTCCCATCCACCATCATTTCGAGCTCCTGGGATGGTCCGAGCAGAAGATAGTAGTCAGATTCTGGATCATCGGGATCATTTTTGCGCTTTTCAGTTTGACGACATTGAAATTGAGATGAAATGAATTTAGAAGACAAGAAAGTG
>CBFDBS010000214.1:0-4872 GCA_965603105.1 uncultured bacterium | reverse complement strand
GAAAAGCTTTTCTTTTTCCAAAGATTCCGGATAGCCGTTTTCAGATAATTTTTAAACATAAAACCCTCCAAAAACATAATAAAAAAACTGAAGTTCCATATCTTAAAATACGTTTATCCAGAACGAAAAGTTCCATACTTCCAGCTTTTTATGTCTGTCCAAAAGATTCAGGTTTGAACTAACGGATCCGCCGCGGGATAAGATCTGACTCATTCAATCGTTTGCCCGGGAGAAACAGAGAGAATTCCTTCTCCAGGATAGAATGGAAGTCTATCCGGCGCCCGGTTTGGCGCCGACATCACCAGTAATTTCTGAATATCATTTGCTCTCGAACTTGTTTCCGCAATGAGGACAGGCCTTCCATCCCTTTTCGACAGGTTCCTGGCAGTCGGGACAGACCTGCCCCTTCATGCTTGCCCCACAATGCGGGCAGAAGGCATAGCCTTGGGGAAGGGACCGGCTGCAGCTCGGACACTGAAGCGCCGCCGGCTCTTCTTTTCTCGGGAGGAGCTGATCCGAGCGGACAATCAAGTAGATGAGAAGTCCGATGATATTCCCTATAAAGACCAGCAGTGCCCACAGAATGCCGTTCATCCCCCGCCGTTCGGCATCCCGGTAAACCCAGACGATGACGAAAATCCAGATGATGAACAGGAGCAGAGAGACAACGGAAACGGGAAAGAGACGGAAAAATTTGTGGGGCCAAATGTTCCAGGAATGGAGCGCGCTTTCCCAGCCGTTATTAATTGTCTTGATCGATGTCGAAAAAAAGCCAAAGGGAGAAAAAGCAAAAGGCGTCATTCGCCAGCCGATCAATAGAACTAGCGCTATCAAAAGGACAAGCGCTATGGTTTTTCCTGCAGATGTTGCCATGTCGAACCTCCTCTTCAGTGTCCTGTCCTTGGACAGGAAAAAATATTTATGGACAGACTCATTGTCATTTATCTTGCGGAATAAGTTTCGAACCGGGCTCTCTTCATGCGGAACCGGCGCAGAAGAAGGGGGGAGAAAATGAGCATCACCGTGTTTTGAAAAATCAAGGACAGCAGGATGATGGCCGCAACCGACAGCGATTCCTCCAGCTTCAACTCTCTCAACAAAGGAACAGTCCAGATCACTGTTAAAACAATCAGAGAAATGAATGCAGCTTTGATAGAAAAGGGAATCGATTTGAGCCAGGCCTTTCCACCGAAGACTTCTCCTTCTCTCTGAGGTGAAGTCATTTCGGTCCGGCACAGTTGGTAAGTTCTTTCATCCAAATCCTGGGGAAGTGCCGGCCTGGATTGTCGCGGAAAAGCGTTTCTGATGCCGGCCATCTCTTCCTCGAGGCGGGCGCACTGCACACAGTCCTTCATATGCCGCTCCATCTCTTCTTTTGTCTCCTCGTCCAACCTTTCAGAGGACGATTCGATGACCAGATACTCGATGTCTTTGCATTTCATTTCACACACTCGCAATGATGGTTTTTTTGGGGGCGTAGCCCCAGAGCTCCCGTCGCAGCCTCTTGACAGCTCTGTGCATGAGCGATTTGACCGTACCGACGGGCAGGCGGAGGATTTCACCGATTTCCGTGTAGCGGAATCCCTCCATTTCCTTGAGCACAAAAACAAGGCGCTGCTTTTCCGGCAGGACTTCCAAAGCCTTGGAGACCGCCATCCGGACGTCCTGACGATCGGATTCCTCAGCGCCATTCGACTCTGACCCCCAAAACGGCCTCTTCCAAATATTTTCGTCGAAATCACCTGCATCCGATTTCTGGAACGAGAAAATCCGTCTGACACGCTTTTTCCTCAGCCAATCCCTGTAAAGGTTGGATACGATGGTCAAAAGCCAGGCTTTGCAACCGTCCGGGTCTATAGGCTTCTGTCTGAGCTGTTTAACCACACGAAGCCAGGTTTCCTGGAACAGATCCTCCGCTTCCCTCTGATTGCGGGTCAAATAACAGGCCAAGCTGAAGGTTGAAGACTTGTATTTCTGGTAAAGCTCATCGAAAATGGCAGGGCTTTTCGGCCGGTTGTTGGTCGTGACTTTGTCCGCCATTAGGCTCATTGCGTTATTTTATTCCAATCAGAGAGTCAATACAAAGAACGTCTGGGGAGGCAAAAGGTTCTATTTGCTATTAAAAAAAGGTGAGGCTATGATGTGAGCGATATCCAGGATTTTCCTCTCATGAAATTAACGCGCCACTCGAAACTCTTCTGGATCAGATCGATTCACTCCATCATCATTGCGCTTATGGCAGCCTGCATATTCTATGTGCTCTACTGCGGCCTAAGCGGCATCAGGGGACCTTTTCTCACAATTGCTTTGGCTATCGTTGGGCTGGAAGGAGTCATCCTTCTCCTCAGCGGAAGACGATGTCCCTTAACCAAATTGGCTCAAAAATATGGAGATGACCACGAGCGTTTTTATGATTCCTTCCTCCCGAAACAGTTGACTCCTTATGTCGTGCCTGGACTCACATTGGTTTTTGTTTTAGGCCTTGTACTGGTTCTGCTTACTTCCTGACCGGAGTCACAATACGGAGAACTGTTCTCAAGAAGATCTCAACAACCCTTAAATCTTTCCCTTGCTCATGGAAAGACCGGGCTTGTAACAGTTCGAGACGGATATCATTCTTAATCAATTCAGGAGTGGTTTCCCCTGGCATGTATTTTTTCACTTCCAAGTCAATTGAAAAACAGTCAATTCCTTATAGCCGCTTTCCTTCTCGAGCAGGCTGTAGAAGCGGTCATCACGGATTTTGGCGTAAAAACCAGTATCATCTGTATACACTTTGAGACTTTGTCTGCCCGTAAAGACTCCGTCAGAATTGAAAAGATCGAAGATGAATTCTCCGGGTCTCTCTCCTTTTTCATAAGTCATGACCAGAAGCCACCCATTTTCGTCGGCTGTGATGGCCAGAAAGGGCGGCATGGAAGCGGGAAAATAGATTTTGTTCCGGATGTCATCGAATATCGGATTCGAGAAAGCCTCATTGAACTCGTCTTTATGGGCTTGGGGAACAGGAACGGGAGCGAATTCTTTCTTTATCTTTCGAACCATATTCCCCTCAAAATCATAGACAAAGATCTCGTATCCTCTTTCCTGAAAACTTGTGAAAATCCTATCCCTGGAAACATCCCAGGAAAAAATATGGTAGGTTCCCTTCAATCTTTCCCCTTGCATCGGATTGGGCACCATCTGTCTATCCAACTCCTTCAAGGGTTCTAGCTCGGCATCGGAGAGAACCAGAGGATTCTGAATGAGGTATTCCGAGGCGGGGTCCACGATGTTTTTGAACAACAAGAACTTTCCAGTCGGAAGGGGACAGACAGCGGTCAAGCCGGATGCCGTCTTTATCTCCTCTTTCAAAGTCCCGTCCCCGGAGAAGAAAGAGATGCGGTTGTTGCCGGAATCGGTGACGGCGATTTCATCCTTGTGAGTGATAAAAATATGTGTGGCCGACTGAATCTCCCCCGGACCCTGTCCCTGCTTTCCTAATGACAAAAGGAATTTCCCCCGGTTGTCGAATTTAAAGATGGTATTGTCGCCCGTTCTCCGCCCGACGATATAAATATTTCCATCCGAATCGACATCGAAGGAGGCGATATCTCCGAGTCCTAGCTCGACATATTTTTCTTCTTCGGTATCGATGGAAAAGAGTCTCTCCAGGGAAAATCCGGACTGTTCATTCTTGACTTCATAGGGTTCTATCCGATTGAGAACGACCTCCACTCCGTCTTGGATGATTCTTTCGACACAGCCCTCTCTCGTCGAACAGGAAAGAAGAGCAATAAGGGCAAGACAACATATGCCGGCTTTTCTCACTTCAATCCCTCCAGACGACCCGATATCTTTTTATGACCTCAAATCCTTCGTCTGTCTCTTCGATTGTGTAGAGTTGGCCTTTCTGAATAACACAGGGCAGCATATTCGCGGGGAGTATCACATTGGTGAGGTATCGTCCCTGGGGATCGAAGACTTCGATAAAATGCCTTTCCCCTTTCTCGGCCTTCTCAAATCTCCGGACATAAATCCGCCCCTCGTCATCCAGCAAAAAAGTGTGAAAGGGGGGGTAGTTCTTTGGGATGATGATGTCCCACTGTTGACCCAGAGGGTTGCCAAACCATAAATCGATGAGCTTCTTATATTCGGCATTTGTGATTTCGATCGGATCATATTCCTTGGTGATTCTTTTGATAAGCTTTCCCTCCGCATCGTGGATAAAAAGCTCATACTCCGGGGACGTCATGACACCCCAGATGATCTCATCGGCAGGCGTGATATCCCACCTGAGGTCGAGGACGAATCTGTAGAGAAAGAGATGAACCTTGGGTGGTTTTTCCATGGGAATTTTCGCTAGAGTGAGGAGAGGATCCAGGTTGGAATCCAGCTTATTCAACACAACCTCGATCTGTTTCCCCATAAGTGCATAGCTGACGAAAACTTCGCCTTGCGAGGTGAATTTCGGCCCGGAGGAAAAAACCCAGTTGAGGGGCCACTGTCTGAGATATTTCCCGCCCAGGTCAAGAAAATGAATCAGCCTCCGTCCGGCATCTTCGATGACAATTTCCTGACGAGGGGAGATTAAAATGTTTTGGGGACGGCCGAATTCTCCGGGACCTTCACCTCTCCTCCCGATTGACTTGAGAAAAGATCCTGTTTTGTCGAACACTTTGATATTGGCCGCCTTCCCATCCAAGGCATATATATTCTGTTCCTTATCTACGGCAATGGCTGTAATATCTTGAAACATCTCCTCCTCAAGGTCTGCATCCGCTCCCTTGATAACCAGTTCCTCTTTCAGTTCGAAAATGTTCTCGTTAAAAACCGGTTCCTTGGGATTTTTAATGACCGTCACTCCCGCAACCTCTTCAATTGTCCCCCTCC
>CBFDBS010000213.1:0-4883 GCA_965603105.1 uncultured bacterium | reverse complement strand
TTGGTTGGTTTCTCGGTTTTTTCTCCTCAGCAGAGTGCTTCTATTCAAGAAAACTCAGAGGAACTGTTTGAGTCCTGCACGAGTTTGCTGGTCGGCCGCTTGGCTTCTGTGGATGGATCGACTATGACTTCTCATTCCTGCGACAGCGGCACAGACCGGACATGGATCAATATCGTTCCCCGGCAAAAACACCAACCTGGAGAAATGTGCCCGGTGTATTTCCAGTCCAAAAGAACGAAGGGTCCGGATGACACGGACCTCATCCCGATGGGTGAAATCCCCCAGGTTCAGGAAACCTTCGCCTTTATTAATACAGCATATCCGGTCATGAATGAGTATCAGCTGGCTATCGGAGAGACGACTTTTGGGGGCCGGAGGGAATTGAAAAGCGCTGAAGGCATCATCGACGCTCCCGAGCTTTACAGGCTGGTACTCGAGAGGGCCAAGACCGCCCGCGAGGCCATAAACATCGCCGATTTATTGACCAAGACCTATGGCTACAACGACTGGGGTGAATGTTTCACTTTCGCCGATCCCGAGGAGGTCTGGCATTTCGAGATATTCGGTCCCGGCCAGGGAAAAAAGGGTGCCGTGTGGGCCGCTCAAAGGATCCCCGACGATGAGATTGGCGTTTCGGCCAATGCCAGCCGGATCAGGCAGATTGACTTGAAGAACAAGGATTATTTTATGGCTTCGGAAAATATCCATTCTTTGGCCGAAGAGATGGGGTGGTGGAATTCTGAAAGCGGCCAACCTTTTGAAGTCTGCTATGTTTACGCTCCGAGCAACCGGACCAAGATGAGCTCCCGCCGGAGGGAATGGAGGGCTTTGAGTCTGCTCGCTCCCTCCCTCAATCTGAATCCCAATTCCGAAAACTTCCCCTTCTCCGTAAAACCGGAAAAGAAAGTGTCTGTTGCCGATATTTTAGCCATCTTTCGCGATGCCTATGACGGGACGGAATTCGATATGACCAACGGTTTAAACTCCGTCAACAGGAAGGGAGAAACGATCAAAAGCCCGGTTGCCAATCCCCACATGAACAGTGAATTGATGCAGCTTCTACGAGTCAAAAGGGAAAGAGCCATCTGCTCGTCCGCGGCAACTTATCTGCAGGTCACCCAGTCCAGAAGCTGGCTGCCCGATCCAATCGGGGGGATCGTCTGGCTCGGCTATGACAATCCGGCCACCACTCCGCACATCCCTTTTTATTGCGGGATCTCCCGTATGCCGGAGTCGTTTGAAATCGATGGGCGTTGGGGTTTCCGCAGGGACTGTGCCTGGTGGGCGTTCAGGCGGGTCAGCAAGCTGGCCGGCTTTCGATGGCAGGACATGACCAAGGATATAGAAAAAATTTGGAAAGAAATCGAGCAGCAGGCCTGGGAGAATCAGAAAAAGATAGAAGACGAAGCCCTGAATCTTTTCAAGGAAAATCCGCAGAAGGCTCAGGAATTTCTGACCGAATACTGTCTGGATACGGCTCAGTCTGCAGTGGACGCCTACTGGAAGCTGGGAGATGACCTGTGGACTCTGTATAACAGATATTTCTAATCTGACCCAGCCCATAACGGAAAAAATAAATCGCTTGAATTCCTCTCTCATGGGCGTAAAATAAACTCATTCCTGAAGTGACATGGGATGGATATTTTTCATTCACTTTTCAAATCTGTTCAACGCCCGTTCCCGGGCAAAGGAGGGATGGTATGATTCAGCAATCGAAAAGAGAAAGGAGGAGTCTTGTTTTTCTGGCAACAGCGGCGGCCGTTCTGCTTTTATTGAGCGGAATGTCCCAAAGCTATGCCCAGGAGATCGATCCGGAAATTTTCAGCCAGCTCCGCTACAGACACATCGGTCCCCCCGGAAACCGGACCTCTGCCGTCTGCGGTGAACCCGGCAATCCTCTGGTCTATTACATCGGCGCCTCATCCGGCGGCGTATGGAAATCAACGGACGGAGGGACGAACTGGTCCCCGATTTTCGATGACCAGCCCGCCCAGTCCATAGGAGCCATGGCCATTGCCCCTTCGGATTATAACGTCGTCTGGGTAGGAACCGGAGAGCCTTTTGTCCGCAGCAATATCTCTATCGGCAACGGCGTCTACAAATCGACGGATGCCGGTAAAACATGGCAGCACATGGGACTCGATATGACAGGCCGCATCGGCAGGGTGGCCATTGACTCTCAAAATCCTGATATTGTTTTTGTCGCCTCCCTTGGCCACTGCTACGGCCCGCAGAAGGAGCGGGGTGTGTTCCGGACCAAGGACGGCGGAAAAACCTGGGAACAGGTCCTTTTTGTGGACGAAAATACGGGCTGTTTCGAGATCGCCATGGATCCTCACAATTCCAGAATCCTCTTTGCCGGCATGTGGCCGCTGGTTATCCATACCTACGGACGGGAAAGCGGCGGACCCAACGGAGGGATCTGGAGGTCGAAAGACGGCGGTGACACGTGGGAGCGTTTGACCGGCCGCGGCCTGCCCGGCCCTCCTCTCGGGAAAATCGGTATTGCCATCGCCTACAGCAATCCCCAAGTGGTTTACGCTCTGATCGAGACTGGCGCTCCCAACCGGGGCGTTCTCTGGCGGTCGAATGATGGGGGGGATTCCTGGAGACTGGTCAGCTACAACCGTCTTCTCAATGAGCGTTCCCATTATGCCTCGCGGGTCATGGTCAATCCCGCCGATGAGGATGAAGTTTACTTTGCCGCCAACAGTCAGAGCCGGACTCTCGACGGAGGGTATACCTCCGAAACGGTTCCCTGGAGCGGAGACTGCCACGACATGTGGGCAGATCCTTTTTTGCCGGACCGGATGATGATCTCCAATGACGGAGGCGTCATCATCACCCAAAATCGGGGAAAAACCTGGCAGAGGATTAACCTGCCCATCGCCCAGATGTATCACGTCGCTGTCGACAATCAGATTCCCTACTATGTCTACGGCGGAAAACAGGACGGCTCAGCGTACAAAGGCCCCAGTACAGGCGGAGGCGGCCGGGGCTTTTCCTCTTCCAGTTCAGAGTGGGAGTCGACGGCGGGAGGGGAGTGCGGTTTTGTCGTCCCTGATCCCGTGGATCCCGATATCGTCTGGGGAGGAAGCTACAACGCCCAGCTCCAGCGGGCCAATTACAAGACCGGGCACATCAATACTGTCCATGTCTGGCCGGAATCGATATACGGCTCCTATGCCTCGGTGGCCAAATACCGCTTCAACTGGACCTTCCCCATCACCATTTCTCCTCACGACCACAACAGAGTCTATGTCGGCAGCCAGCATGTGCACATGACCACAGATGCAGGACGGAGCTGGACGGTCATCAGTCCCGATTTGAGCACCAATGATGAGAGCAAGATGGGCCCTTCGGGCGGACTGACCAAGGACAATCTGGCTGTCGAATTCGGGTGTGTGGTTTTCGCCATTGCCGAATCGCCACTTGAAGAGGGCTGTATCTGGGCGGGAACCAATGACGGTCTTGTCCATGTTACACGCGACGGCGGGAAGACCTGGATAAACGTGACCGGAAGTATCCCCAATCTCCCCTCCTGGGGAACGGTCAGCAACATCGAGCCCTCCAGATACGATGCCGGTACGGCCTATATCACGGTCGATTTTCACCAGATGAACAACCGCGATCCCTTCGTCTACAAAACGGCTGATTACGGAAAAACCTGGAATTCCATCAGCTCCGGTATTCCAAAGAGCGTCTTTAGCTACTGCCATTGGGTTCATGAAGATCCGGTCAGAAAAGGACTGCTTTACCTGGGGACGGAGAATGCCATCTATGTTTCATTCAATGACGGCAAGAATTGGCTTTCGCTGCAGAGCAACCTTCCCTATGCGCCTGTCCATCATATGGTTGTCCAGGAGCACTTCAACGACCTGGTTGTCGGGACCTACGGCCGGGGCTTCTGGATTATGGACGACATCACGCCTCTGCAGCAGCTGACAGACGAGGTCCTAATATCCGATGCCCATCTGTTCAAGCCCCGCGATGCCTACCGGATGCACAGCATCGCCGGCGGCCCCCGTGCCTCGGCCCGGGCGACGATCAATTACTTTCTGAAATCGACACCCAACGGTCCGGTCAGCCTTTCTATCCTGGATGAGAGCGGCGATGTGGTCGGTACACTCCGGGCTTCGAGAAACGCGGGAATCAACCGTGTGACCTGGAATATGAGGCACGCCGGAGCCACACAAGCGAGACTGCGGACAAGACCTCCCGGGAATCCCCATGTCGTCGAAGAAAAAAGGTTTGCGCAAACCTGGATCCGGGAAGGCTGGTACCCGATTCTGAGCTGGGGAACCACAGCAGGTTTTCAGGGATTTACGGTCGCTCCCGGAACATACACCGTCAAGTTGAGCGTGGATGGGCAGGAATTCACACAGACTCTAACCGTTCAGAAAGATCCCCGCTCAGAGGGAACCCTGGCCGATATCAAGGCCCAGATCGAATTCCAGAAGGAAATCCGGGCCTACCTGAACACGGTTTCGGCCATGGTCAGCCAGCTCGAATGGATGAAAAAGCAGTGTGATGATCTTGCCGCTTTGATCAGAGCGGAGGGAGGCTCCAGGGAGACCCTCGCTGAAATCAGCTCATTCAACAAGAAGCTCCAGTCGATGGAGGACGAACTCTTTCAGCCCACAATCGCCGAAGGAGATTCCAAGTCCTTCCGGTTTCCCCAAAAACTGTACTGCAAACTGTCCGTTTTGGCCGGGGACGTGGCCGGGATGGTGGATTTTGCTCCCAACCAGCAGCAGCGTGAGGTTCTTTCCGTGCTCAAAGAACGACTGGCAGTGCAGAATGCCCGTTACGCGGAGCTTTTGAAATCAGACCTCAAGGCCTTCAATGATTTTCTGAAGGAGAAGGGCCTGTCGGTTGTGAAC
>CBFDBS010000212.1:0-4888 GCA_965603105.1 uncultured bacterium | reverse complement strand
CCAAGGGAGATGATCTCTCGGTTGTGATGAAGGATACGCATCCTATCTCCTCCGGTAGAGCCTAATATCCGGCTGGGGACACCTCTCTCTTGAGCCATGTCCATCAGGATTTTTTCGTTCTGGGGCAGCGCTGAAACGAGAATTCTCGATTGAGTTTCCCCGAAGAGAAGGGCATCCGTCCTTATGGTTTCGTCGAAATGAACCTCAAATCCTGTCCTCCGGGGATCCAGAAAAACACATTCGGCCAGACACACGGCCAGGCCTCCCTCTGAAACATCATGGGCCGAGGTGAGCAGTTTATTGTCGATGGCTTCCAGGCAGAACGTTTGGAGCCGTTTTTCCACTTCCAGATCGATCCGCGGAGGTTGTCCTTTTTCGATTCGAAACTCCGATTTGAGGTATTCACTTCCCCCCAATTCGTCAAAGCTGTCGCCAAAAAGGAGAATGGAGAGCCCTTCTCGGCTGAAGCCGGGGGAAACCATTTTGTCGATGTTATCGATCAAGCCGACAATTCCCAAAACGGGTGTGGGGTAGATCGGCTTTCCTTCCGTTTCGTTATAGAAACTGACATTTCCGCCTGTGACCGGGATATTGAAACTTCGGCAGGCCTCTGAAATTCCCTCGATGACCTCTTTGAATTGCCACATGATTTCGGGTTTCTCAGGATTACCGAAATTGAGACAGTTGGTCACACCCAGGGGATGAGCTCCCACGCAGCAGAGGTTTCTGCAGGCCTCGGCTACAGCGATTTTCCCTCCGGTTTGGGGATCCAGAAAGGTGTAGAGTGAATTTCCGTCCAAAGTTACGGCCAGGGCCCGGTCTGTCCCCTTGAAGCGCAGCACTGCGGCATCCGCTCCCGGAAGAAGGGCTGTATTGGTCTGGACCATGTGGTCATACTGACGAAAAACCGATTCCTTGTCGGCTAGAGACGGGGATGAAAGCAGGTTGAGAAAGGCTCTGTTGTAGTTGTCGGGTTCGAGAAGGGGATCAAGATGGACAAGCTGGTCGAGAGAAGAGGGGCGTACGTAAGGACGTTTGTAGACGGGGCAGAGGTTAACGATGGAGTCAACCGGAATATCCACCACGGTCTCTCCTCCCGCTTGGACTTTTAATCTGTCGCCCTCAACGACATGCCCGATAGTGATGGCATCCAGATCCCATTTCTCAAAAATTTCCTGAACCTCTTTGACTTTTTCCTTGCTGGCGACGATGAGCATCCTCTCTTGCGATTCGGATAGCATGATTTCGTAAGGAGTCATTCCCTCTTCACGCTGGGGGACCAGGTCGAGATCGATAGAAATGCCCGAATTGGACTTGGAAGCCATTTCCGATGTGGAACAGGTCAATCCCGCCGCCCCCATATCCTGGATGCCGACAATCAGATTTTTATCCATCACTTCGAGACAGGCCTCGAGCAGGAGTTTTTCTTTAAAGGGGTCTCCGACCTGGACGTTGGGTCTTTTCTCTTCCAAATCCTCTCCGAATTCCGCCGAGGCCATTGTCGCGCCGTGGATTCCATCCCGGCCGGTCTTGGAACCGACATAGAGAACCGGATTTCCCACCCCTTCCGCCTTGGCATAGAAGATCCTGTCCATGTTGACAAGGCCGACGCAGAATACGTTGACCAGAGGATTGAGAGAAAAGCAATCGTTGAAATAGACTTCGCCTCCAACGGTGGGGACTCCGATCGAGTTGCCGTACCCGGCGATTCCCGAAACCACTCCCTCCATGACCGATCTGTTCCTGGTTTGGGAAGAGAGATCACCGAAACGCAGCGAGTCCATCAGAGCGATCGGCCTGGCCCCCATGGTGAAAATATCGCGCAGGATTCCACCGACTCCGGTAGCCGCCCCCTGGTAAGGTTCAATAAAGGACGGATGGTTGTGGGACTCGATTTTAAAGACCACGGCTAAACCGTCACCGATATCGATAATGCCCGCGTTTTCACCCGGACCCTGAATGACATTTTTTCCCGTTGTCGGGAGTTTGCTCAGGTGGATTTTCGAGCTTTTGTAGCTGCAGTGTTCCGACCACATCAAGGAAAAGATCCCCAGCTCGGTGAGATTGGGTTCGCGGCCGATGAGCTCGACTATCTTTCGGAATTCCTCTTCTGTGAGGTTGTGTTCATCGAGAAGTTTCTTGTCAATCATTTTGAGCCTGCCAATTGATGATGGATTGGAAGATAGTTCTGCCGTCTTCACTGCCCAGAATGGCCTCGGATGCACGCTCGGGGTGGGGCATCAGTCCCAAAACATTGCCGGCTCTGCTGCGGATGCCCGCAATACTTTCCAATGAGCCGTTGACATTGGCTTCTTCGCTTGTTCGGCCGTCCGCATCCGTGTAGCGGAAGACAATCTGGTTGTTTCTCTTCAGCTCGTCGATGTTTTCAGCCGAATCATAATAGTTGCCGTCGAAATGAGCGATGGGTATCCTTAGGATCTGTCCCTTTTTTCCCATGTGAGTGAAAGGCGTTTGGTCATCTTCAAGCCTGAGGTGGACATGCTGACAGAGGAATTTCAGCTTTCTGTTGCGCAGCATGGCACCGGGAAGAAGGCCAAGTTCCAGAAGCACCTGGAAGCCATTGCAGATCCCAAGTACCAATCCTCCCTTCAATGCAAATTCCCGTACTTCCTGCATCAACGGCGAAAACTGGGCGATGGCACCCGACCGCAAATAATCCCCATAAGAAAAACCGCCGGGAAGGACAACGCAGTCCACACCTCTTAAATCATGTTCCTTGTGCCAGAGGAATTGCGTTTCCTGATGGAAGACAGCTTTCAAAACATGATATGTGTCGTAGTCACAGTTTGATCCCGGAAAAATCACAATACCAAATTTCATCGTCCTTCCTTCCGGCCTTTCTTCACTCAAGCGATCCCTCTGCTTCAGGGACTCCGAATTGTTAAAATAGGGAGAACTCGGCCTCCAGCGTATCGG
Organism: uncultured bacterium; assembly: GCA_965603105.1. Taxonomy (GTDB): domain Bacteria; phylum Acidobacteriota; class Aminicenantia; order Aminicenantales; family Aminicenantaceae; genus CBFDBS01. The sequence goes on along the minus strand of CBFDBS010000212.1, from coordinate 1,951 downwards.
ACAAGTGTGCAGCAGTGGGAATCACAGTTCTCTATTCAAGAATCTCCCATGTGAATTTTTCAATGATAGGATTGGCCAGGGCCTTATCAGAAATTTCTGGGATGATTCTGTTGATGTCCTCCTCGGCCATATCGTCAAGGTCGATTTCAAAAACCTTCCCCTGCCGGACATCTTTGATGATGCCGTAGCCGAGCGTATGAAGGGCATTTTTCACGGTTTGCCCTTGAGGGTCCAACACACTGTCTTTGAATGAGACAAGCACTCTAACTTTCATCTGTTAACACTCTTTCATAGATATAATCTATTTTTTCAAGATAGGGTTCAAGTGAAAAGCAGGCATCGATTTCTTTAGGTGTGAGGATATCCTTGATGTCCTTATCCTCCTGAATGAGCTGCTTGAAATCTTTGTTTTCGTTCCAAGCTCTAAGGCTGTTTCGCTGGACCAGTTCGAAGGACTTTTCACGGGACAACTTTTTTTTCGTCAGGGTCAGCAGAACCCGCTGAGAAAAGACGAGGCCGCGGGAAACGTCGATGTTGCTGCGCATCCGGCCCGGATGCACCTTCCAGCTATTGATGATGTCCGTGGTTTCTGAAAGCAGATAGTCGGTGACGATAAAGGAGTCAGGGAAGATGATTCTTTCGGCGGAAGAATGGGAAATATCCCTCTCATGCCAGAGCGGTATATTTTCCAAGGCGACCTGGAGATGGCCCCTTGTCAGGCGTGCCAATCCGGAAATCCTTTCGCAACGGACTGGATTTTTCTTGTGCGGCATGGACGACGAGCCTTTTTGTCCTTTGGTAAACGATTCCTCCAATTCGAGGGTTTCTGTTTTTTGGAGGTGGCGGATTTCGACGGCGAATTTATCCAACGAGGCGCAGATGAGGGCCAAAGTGGAAATAACCTCCGCATGACGGTCCCTCTGAAGGACCTGCGTCGAAACCCTGGCCGGTTTGAGTCCCAGTTTTTTCAAAGCAGAGATTTCCAATTTCGGATTCAGGTGGATATAGGTGCCGACAGAGCCGGATATACGGCCGCAGCTGATCACTTCAAGGGCCCGGGAAACACGCTCGAGATGACGTCGAATCTCCTCATACCAGACGAGTATTTTGACTCCGAAAGTGATCGGTTCGGCATGCACTCCATGAGTCCTTCCGATCATGACCGTCATTTTGTGTTTGAGTGCTTCTTTTTTTAGGACTTTGAGGAGGGTGTGGAGGTCCTTCTGAACCTTCTTCAATGCCTCCTTGATCAAGAGAGAGAAGGCCGTGTCGACCACATCATATGATGTCAAACCGAGATGGATGAAGCGGGAGTCCTCCCCCACATGTTCAGCCACCGAGGTGAGGAAAGCGATCACGTCATGTTTGACGACTTTTTCGATGGCTTCGATTCGGTCGATGGTGAAGGCCGCTCGCTTATTGATCCGTTTCAGGGCGCTCAGGGGAATCTCTCCCAAACGATTCCATGCTTCACACACCGCCAGTTCCACGTCCAGCCATTTTTGGTACCTGTTTTCCTCTGTCCAGATGGAGCCCATCTCAGGCAGGGTATAACGTTCGATCATAGAAAGAATCCTTTCTCAAGTGAGATTAAATTTTATCAACATCACCATTGCCTGTCAATTTATTCTAAGGTTCCTGCTTTAAAATCCGTGTTAGAGGAAGAGTTTTGAAGGATGTTATCGTTTCCTGCCGGATTGTATATGCCTTCCCTCATCAACCTTTTCGGCGGTCATCGGCAACTCGCATGTTTGATGTCTTCGATTAGAATAACTCGTGTTGATCCATCTCTTCTCAGCTAGATCTCAGTATGCTCCATACATGCTCACCGTCCGACATCGTCGGATTCCCTCAAAGCTAGACTCGGGAAGGCTCAATCCTCCGATGTCGCTCCAACTCTCCTCCAAAACTCTTCCTCTAACACGGATTTAGGGATGTTTATACCAGCATT
>CBFDBS010000211.1:0-4918 GCA_965603105.1 uncultured bacterium | reverse complement strand
GAACTTTCTTTTTTCTCCCAACCTTTCTCAGCTGGGAAACCTGAAAATCTGGCTGCAGGCTTTAACTCAGGCCGCTTGGTCAACGGGCGCGGGGTGGGGATTGATGCTGACTTATGGTGTCTACTCCAGGAAGAAAGAAAATCCCGTGCTGACTTCGACGACCCTGGGCTTTGGAGATTACGTTGCTTCTCTTCTGGCGGCGCTCGTTGTCATCCCGACGGTCTTCTCTTTTTTTGCGGGCCAGAACATGGCCCAGGAAAGAGTGCTCGAAGTGATGGCCCAGGGGAATGAGGGATTGACTTTCAAGTGGCTTCCGATCCTGTTTTCGAAAATACCCTCAGGCTCTTTCTTCCTCGCTCTGTTTTTCCTGGCTTTGTGTTTCGCGGCCTTCTCTTCACTCATCGCTCAGCTGGAGCTGATCAGTCGGATCTTTATCGATTCAGGTCTGACCAGGAAGAAGGCCGTGATTATCGTTGGGATAGCCTGTTTTCTCATGGGACTGCCCTCGGCGATTAGCATTGGTTTTTTCAACAACCAGGACTGGGTCTGGGGATTAGGATTGATGGTCAGCGGGGCTTTCTTTATCATCCTGGTGCTCAAGGTCGGTCCCCGGAAGTTCCGGGAAGAGATCATCTCCACTTCAGAGTACAAGGTTAAACTGGGCAGAGGGTTCGATTATCTGGTCATGTTTATTCTGCCCATTCAGCTTGTAGCCATGCTTTTCTGGTGGTTCTGGGACAGCTATTTGGCTGATCCTGGGAATTGGCTGAAGATCTTTTCCACAAGCTCGGTGGGGACCGTGCTCTTCCAGTGGGCTGTCGCCATCTCAGTCTTTATCCTGTTCAATAAACTCATCACCAAGAAGTTATCCTTCGACAGTGAGGACTGACATTGCAGGATTTTTGGCTTTCTTTCATATTGTGTGAGGGAAGATTATCGATTTCTTTGAGTCTTAGCGGATTTCACGGCTCAACTTTGCACTGATGAGCCGATTGAGGCTGACGCCCTTTTCTGCGGCCTTGATGGCCAACCGGCGGTGAGCGCCTGGAGGGATTCCGACCACAAATTTGCCGTAGTATTTTTTACTGGGCCTATTTTTGTTTTTCCTGAGCCTGTCTTCGCCTTTCCTCATCTTCCATAAGGAATTTCTGGGCCAGCTCATCCGAATCTCCGTAAAGGGACTGCAGTTTTTTCAGCTCGGCTTTCAACTCTTCGACTACTCTGGAATAGGCCGAGTCGCCATAGACGTTCTTCAACTCATGGGGGTCCTTTTCCAGATCGTACAGTTCCCAGGCATCGATGTCGTGATAAAAATGCAAAAGCTTGTATCTTTCGGTCCGGATTCCATAGTGTCTTTTGACCATGTGCACGGCCGGGTATTCGTAGTAGTGGTAATAGATGGCCTGCCGCCAATCCAGAGCTTTCTTGTTTTGGAGGAGTCTAGTGAGCGACTTCCCCTGCATATCTCCCGGTATGACGGCACCGGCCAGCTCGAGGAAGGTAGGGGCGAAGTCGAGGTTTTGGACCAAGTCGCCGTTCACTACACCCGGCGGAATGTGTCCGGGATATTTAGCCACCAGAGGCATACGCAGGGATTCTTCGTACATGAAGCGCTTGTCGAACCAGCCGTGATCGCCTAAATAAAATCCCTGATCTGATGTGTAAAGAACTATGGTGTTATCGGCCAGCCCGGATACATCCAGATAGTCGAGAATCCGGCCGATATTCTCGTCCACAGCGGCAATACAACCCAAGTAGTCCTGCATGTAGCGCTGGTATTTCCAGCGGACAAGGTCAACACCTTCCGGTTTTTCCCGCTCGAAGGCTTCCCTTTTCGGACCGTAAGCAGATTCCCAGGCCAGCTTTTGCTCTTCGTTCAGGCGGTCGGGTGCGGCCCCCATTTTCAGGTCATATTCCTGTTGCATGTGGTCGCGGAGGGTCATCTCCTGTCCGGCAGCCGCCGCAGACCTTGTGGAGTAGTCGTCGAAGAGCGTTTCGGGCTCCGGAAACTGGGTGTCGTCATACATCGTCAGATGTCTGGGAGCCGGCTGCCAATTGCGGTGGGGGGCTTTGTGATGGAGCATCATCATGAAGGGCTTTGTCTCGTCCCGTCTGTTTTCTATGAAGTCCAAGGCGATGTCGGTGATTATATCGGTCACATAACCGGTGATTTTTTTACTCTCTCCCATCTCGATCAGGTCGGGATTGTAATAAGCCCCCTGCCCCGGCAGGATATTCCAGTAGTCAAAACCGGCCGGATCGGTCTTGAGATGCCATTTGCCCAGCATGACGGTCTGGTAACCGCTCTGCTGGAGGAGTTTGGGGAAAGTCTGTTGGGTTCCGTCAAACTCGAGGGCATTGTCCCGAAGGCCGTTGAGGTGGCTGTGCTTTCCGGTCAGAATCACCGCCCGGCTTGGAGCGCAGATTCCGTTGGTGCAGAAGCAGTTGTCGAAGCGGATGCCCTCACCGGCAATACGGTCGAGGTTGGGAGTTCGGTTGATCCGGCTGCCGTAACAGCTCATGGCATGGGAGGCGTGGTCATCGCTCATGATGAACAGGATATTGGGCTTTTTAGGCGCTGATTTTGTCTTGTCAAGACATCCGGGGATGGAGATGGCGGCCATGCCCATGCCAACTGAATATATGAATTGACGTCTTTTCATCTTCTTTCTCCTGTTGTTTGATTGAAGCTTTTTTCCTGTATTGTTTTTATGGCCCAGTCCGCGGCTCTCTGGATGACATTTCTCGGTGACTTCCGCCGGGAGGCCTCTTGCAGGAAAGGAAGTAGCGACCTGTCGCCGCACTTGGCCAGTGATCTCAGAGCTTCGGCTTGAGCCAGATAGCTGTCGTCTTTCTCAAACCGTTCTTTCAGGAAGGGAACAAGGGGCGGATCTTTGAAATTGCCGAGAATCGACAGTGCGGCAGTGCGAACTTTGGAGCTATCGTCTGTGCATTTGGCTTTGAAAAAGGGAAGCATCTTTTCTTGTTTTAGCTCCCCCAGGCTTTCCACCGCAGCCAACCTCACGGACCAGAAGGGATCATTGTGAGCCCTGTCCGTCAATCCCCAGGAAATCAGGGGATTGTCCTGATGATTGAGAAGTTCTGAGGCCGCCCACATGCGCCCGATGACGTCATCATGTTCGAGCTGATAAAGCAGTTCCTCCACATCCTTTTCGAAAGACCATTCCTTAAGAAGAAAATTGCCTTCGTCGAATCTGACAAGCAGAGGCTTTTCCTGAGCGGCAAATTCAAACACCTCTTCTTTCTTTGTGATCCAGATTTTTTCGGATGTCTTTTGCTGGGGGGTGACGATGCCGATGACCACCGGGATGGTGTAGATGGGAATTCCTTTGGACGTGTCCTGAGCCTGGACGATTTTGAGAAAAATCTTCCGGCTGTCCTCATTCCAGGTGTAGCCGACATCGAAGACGGGATGGCCGGGTTTATAGATGAACTGGTCGAAGAACCAGTCCATATTCTGACCTGTTTTTTCCTTGACGGCCACCATGAAATCATGGGTGTCCACCGCCTGGAATTCGTGCCTGTGGAGGAAGTGCGAGAGTGTTTTAAAGAAGGGGGTGTCGCCCAGGACAAAGCGCAGCATGTGGAGGACGGCCGCTCCTTTGGGATAGGTGTGGCTGTCGAAGTTGTCCTGCGGACGGTCGTAGCGGGTAAAGACGATGGGGCGGATGTAACGGGTATTGGCTTCCCGCATATACTGATTTTTTTTGTTCAGCAGGTCCACAGCGCCTTCATCCTCTCCTTTGTCAAAACGGGTATAGAGATAGTCCGAATAGGTGCCGAAGCTTTCGTTCATCCAGGTCTCCGACCAGGTTCTCAGCGTGATCAGGTTTCCCCACCATTGGTGGGCGATTTCGTGGGCGATGATTCTTTCCCAGGAAAAATCCTGTTCCGCCCGCCGGTCGTGGATGACGGATTCTCCGAGGCCCGTGGCGGATGTGTTTTCCATTCCCCCGCCCACTCTCGGGGTAGTGAACTGGGCGTATTTGGCCCAGGGGTACTCATAATCGAAGATCTTGTTGAAGAAGTCGATCATATAAGGAGTTTTTTCGAAGATCCAGCGGCCGTTCTCGACATCTTTTTCGTAGACCCAGGAATTGACGGGGAGTGATCCGAGAGAATCTTCGATCACGGCGTAGGGGCCGATAGCCAGGGTGTAGAGATAAGTGGAGTGGGGAAGATCCTGCTGCCAGAAGAAAGTTTTGGTGTTGTTCTCCGTGTTGTCCTCGACACTGACCAGCTTTCCGTTGGAGAGGGCTTTCAAAGAACTGCTGACGGTGATGATGGTGTCGTGGGTGGCTTTGTCATGGGGATAGTCATAACAGGGAAACCAGTGATGCGCTCTGTCCGGCCAGGAAGCGACCGAAACCATCCTGGGTCGGTCGGGTGTTTCGTCATCGAAGTACAATCCCTGTTTGGGATCGGAGGCAAAATACTCGATGGAGAAGCTTATCTCCTCCCCGTAATCGTAGGACCGGGGCAGTGAAACAGTGATTTGCTGATCCGTCTGCTGGAAGTCGAGAGGAGAGTTTTTGTCATCGAAGACTTCAGTGACTTTCAGTTCCTCGGCATCCAGAACGCATTTTTCGAAGCCGTCCTTGAGGGGGGAAAGGGTGATCCGGGTTTCTCCTCTAAAGGATTTATTATCCAGATCGAAGGTCAGTGTGATCCTGTAATGTTTGACGTCGTAATCCCGGCTTTTTTCTTTCTGGACCGGTCTCTGGTAGACATCGACGGACTGGGCATAAAGGCAGCCCATTCCCAGCAGGCATAGAGTTAAAAAAGTGAAACATTTTTTCATCTCTTCATTCTCCCCTGGATTTTATTTCTTCCCCTTCATGAAGGATTCGATTTCTTCTATGGACCTGGGCAATCCCGTGGAGAGATTTTCATGCCC
>CBFDBS010000210.1:0-4925 GCA_965603105.1 uncultured bacterium | reverse complement strand
TTTCTTTGTCATCTATTTTTCTCCTTTATTTGTTAGTGTTCTTCTTCATGGGCCACGGCCCCGGCGATGTAGATGCAGGAAAGCAGCACAAAAACAAACGCTTGTATAGAACCCGTGATGATGGCGATGGCCATAAACGGAAGAGGGAGCAAGAAGGGAATGATGGAAGCGATGACCACGATCAGCAGTTCCTCGGCGAAGATGTTGCCGAAGAGACGGATTGACAGTGAGATCGGCCGCGAGAAATGGCTTATGATTTCGATGGGCAGCATGAGCGGGGCCATAAAGGGGATGGGTCCGGTAAAATGTTTGAGATATTTAAAAAAACCCTGGGCCCGGATTCCCTGCCAATGGTAGTAGACGAAGATGCTCAGGGCGCAGCCTGCGGTGACGTTGAGTTTGGTAGTTGGAGACATCAACCCGGGGACAAGACCGATCAGGTTGCAGAACAGAATGAAGAGGCCGATGGTCCCGATCATGGGCAGATATTTTTTTCCCTGCTCGCCGATGATATCGGTCAGCAGGCCCTCGAAGGTTTCGATGATCATCTCCATAACACTCTGCAGCTTGGAAGGAACCAGACTGCGCTTGCGAGATGCCAGACCCAGAAAGAGCACAAGGAATATGGCCACGATGAAACACATGACGATGTAATCGGGTATAACATGAGCCGGGTCTTTGACTTCAATGCCCAACAAGGCGAGGAATGAGGCCACGGGTTTGCCCAAAAGCCTGTTGACAAAATCGACGATGGCTAAACTGTGCTCTAATTCTTCCATTGTTTTAGCTTGCTGAGTGCACCTGCCGCTTCAATCAAAAAAACAGGAATAATCATGGAAAAACCTACAACAAAAGCAAAGATCTTTTTGGAAAAGAAAATGATTATAATAAAAAAGATGCCAAGAATCAACAGAATCCGAAGGATATACAGGGGGAGAGAAGCTCGGATGGACTTTCTGTTGCCCTCAGCCAGGGACTTTGTGACGGCGCTTTTCAGCCAGTAGAAGTTAAGGATGGCGAAAAGTCCTCCCAAAAGAACCAGCAGACTGTTGATGGGATCGAAGAGGACCAAAGCAGTCACGCAGGCGATCAGAGTAAAGACAAGGGTTTCAATCGGGATACGGCGGAGAATTCTGTCTTCAACGGAATCTGCAAACTCGAATAAAGGCTGCGGCCTGCTCATTTCATCTTCTTTAGAAATTGGGGACAGGCCCCAATTTATCATAATAATTGGGGCCTGTCCCCAATTAAAAATCTTTATACTTGTTGATCCCGCGCAGGAGGCTGATGAGTCCGGAAGCCGTGCCCAAAAAGAAGAAAAGGAGAATCATCCAGGGACTTGTTTTCAGCCACTTGTCCAGCATATACCCAAAAAAGAGGCCGACCACGATGGAGGAGGGCAGCATAAGGGCGAGGGAGCTGACCTGAGCAAGCTTCCGGAAATCGGGCCTCTTGGAAGAAGGTCTCTTGTCCATCCTGGCTTTGTATCATAACACAAATCTTCACTCAAAATAACATTCGAAAACCTTCTTTTGTGTCTATAAAATTTGAAATCTTAACAAAATTTTAACAGCTTCTTCACAAAAGGATGACACCTTTCAACATTTAAAAGCCCATTTTATAGATAAGCACGATACAAGGAGGAAAAAAATGAATGAATTAAAGAGAAAGTCACAATCCATGAAGATTTCTATCCTTTCACTCATTGTCTTTAGCTTGGTCTTCAGCGGAGATGCCTTTGGACAGGGAAAGGAGACTGATCTGAATCTCTATGATATGGGGATTGAGCTGGGGCTCTCTGGTGTGGGGATAATGTGGGGGAGTGAGATCAATTTTTTTCCCGGAGGAATGCTCAGCTTTGGAACCAAATCTTCAAAAGGAATTGGAGTTGAATTTGGGATACTGGCTTCAACGCAAAGAGGTGTCGTTGTCATAGGCAATTTTATGGTTGAGCCTTTCAATCTCGGCTCCTTCGTACCCTATCTGATGGTCGGAGGAGGATTCATAGCAACCTCAGAAGGTGGTGGATTGATGTCCGATATTGGAGGAGGGATTCGATTCAAAATAACCAGGAGATTTGCCTTGCGCACGGAATTTAATCTCTGGTTTGCTGAGGGGGAATCCCCTTTGATAGTGAGAGCCGGCCTGTCTTTTAATTTATAAGCTGTTTGAGATTGGCTTAGTTGGTTTTTCAGAAATATTTATTTGAACTCGATGGCTCCCACGGCCACCCCTAAACGCCGGGTATCCGGAATCCCCGATGTTTTTAAGGGACTCCATGTCCGGCTCACTTTAATAAGAATCATTGATTGAAGACCGACTTCCTCGGACAGGTCATATTGGTGTGTGTGCCACGTGTTTTCGCTGATGGTGAGTTCTTCGAGAAGGCGTTTTTCTCTGAAAAAGTCTGTGACAAGGTAGATCCGGACTGTAAGAGGATTTTTAGAAATATCGGGGTGCGATGCAAGAAGAGGGATGTACATGTTTGGTTTTTCTATGGTCAAGGTCAATCCGGCTACCTTCTCTGACCACCGGAAGGGCCTGCCGTCCCCGGTCTCTTCCAGGCTGTACAAGCCAAACATCTGCTCAATTCCGAACAGTTCCGTCCTCGACTTCAAGGACAGTCGGTGGCTGGATTGCCAAAGGTAAACTGCCCCGAAGAGCACCAAAAGCCCAACGCCTAGAAAGACGAGTGGTCTTTGGGTTCGGACTTTTTTATCGCTCCTCCCTTCCTCCCCTCCAGGCACAAAGAGGACGGCAATTCCCAGCCAGAACAGGTAGTTGACTTCAAAGCTGCCGATGAAAGAGTGGAAGATAAGATTAACGAAATAGGCCAACACTCCGGCCGCGATCCCTAAAAAAATTAGCTGGGAATGAAGTCCTTTTTTGCTCCTGACGGACTTGATCGTTTGGACGGCAACGGCCAAGAACAGCCAGAGGGCGAAAATGATACCGATAAGCCCCATTTCCGCCCCCACATGCAGAAAATAGTTCTCGGCGGAATCGATTCTCCGGTAGCCGGCCAGAACGGCCTCATCTTCCTGCGGATCCAGGGTGTAGTAATTGGGCAGCTCGACGATGTAGGAACCGATCCCGACTCCGGATATAGGGAAGTCCTTCATCATTTCAATCGCTTCGTTCCACAGAAAAAACCGTTCCGGAGACAGACGGACCCAGTCTTTGATGGAAAAAATGGGTTGTGAATAGTTGCGAATCTTGTCGAAAAGCCGTGTGTCGCGCAGCCCCACAATGCCAAAGGCGGCCAGGAAAATCACTAGGAGGCCGACCCCCGCCCACGCCGTCCTCTTCTTAAAAAGTATTTTTAACCGCTCTTTTGATGTATAGACGGCAAGAGCAGTAAATAGAAGCAGGGCGGCGACAAGGGCCAGAAATCCGCTTCTCATCCCAACCTGTGGAAAGATGAACAGGAAAAGTCCAAATAATCCGAAGGCCAAGACTCTCTTTATTCCTTTTTCCGTCAAACCGACTGCGATGGCCAGGGGAAGAAGAGCGGCCAAGAACAATCCGAAAGAATTGGGATCTTTGAATGTGGCGTTGATCTGCTCCATCAATACCCAGAAGTCTGTGTTTCCGAAGCGGTTATCAAAAAAGTGTTGATAAAGGCCGAAGAAACAGGCCAGGCCGGTGCTCAATAGCAGAGCGAGGAGGATTTTTGACGCCAAACCATCGGATTTAAGAGCGGAGACGACAATCAGAAAAAAGAGGAATCCGGTCAAATAATTCAGGCTGGAAAAGAGGGCGCTCATCAGAGCACCTCCGGTACTCACGCCACTGACATTTGTCATGAGCTCATAGACGGCATCCGAGTGAAACGGGAAAAAGTTGGAAAACTTGAGGAAGGTGATAATACCTGAGAAAATCACGACTGCCGCAAAGAAAAACATGGGCCGGTGAATGGGAGTTTTGATACTCTCCTGCGGTCCACGGATGCCTCTGTTGATCAACCAGCCCCAAAGCAAAAAGAGGAAAAGAACCAAAGCCGCCGGCGCGTGAGGCGTGTGCTCGCTGATTCCGAAAAAGTAGGGAAGGCCGTTGATCAGGGGAAAGAGAAAAACGAAGAGGATGATTCCGCGAGAAAGACTCAAGGCTGTCGTCACGAGAACAGCAATCAAGATGGGAAGAAGCACGATTTGAAAAGCCTTGACGAGCGGAACGTATTTCATGTAGAAAAAATAGAGGGGGAAAACATAAAGGATGGAGAACCCAAGATACAGAATTTTTGAGGATCTTTGCTTATCCACCAGGATTTTTGATTCTACCGTAAAGATTTTTTCATTTCAACAGTCGAAGGAAATTGACAAGAAAATACAAAGCGTGCACAATCAGGGAAATCGGTTATGAAAAAAAGACTCATTTCCTTCGTTATCCTTGTTGTCGCCGATTTGCTCTGCATTTTTTTCTGTTTCCTCATCGCCTATTTCATCAGGGAAAGAGTGCTTCCCGAATTCTTTCCGGTTCTTCAGACCCGGCCGCCTCTCTTCAGTGCTTACTTCGAGCAGTTTTACATGTACATTGTCTGGGTCATTGTCTTTCTGTACGAAAGACTCTATACTCACCGCTTTGCCTTCTGGGAGGAAGTCCGCCTCCTGTCGAAAAGCACGACCATTTGCATCGCCATCATCATGCTGACCGTCTACATCACCCAGTGGTACCTGAAATTTTCCCGGCTGATTATCGTTCTCGCCTGGCTATTGATTCTGGTCGCCCTGCCGGCCGTTAGATATGTGATAAAGCTGTTTCTGATCAAACTCAACCTGTGGAAGAAAAAGGTGATCATCATCGGAGCCGAAGAAAGCAGTGTCGCCCTCATCAAATCCATCGAGCAGAACAAAACTCTGGGCTATGAAGTGGTCGGCTGCCTGACGGGCCACCGTGAAAAAATCGGCACCACAATCGACGGCGTC
>CBFDBS010000209.1:0-4927 GCA_965603105.1 uncultured bacterium | reverse complement strand
GTCATCAGGCTGCCGATGATCAGAGCAGCTATGGATATGGCGAGTGCCGGATAAATGAGCGGGATTCCGAAGGGGTCTCCTTCAGGGGCAAGTCTTGCAGGTAAATTGTCGCCCAAAAGTTTGAGAACGAGACAGGCGATAGTGCCTGAGATGATCGAAGCGAGGCCTCCCGCTTTCGTGACCCTCTTCCAGGCAAGAGCGGCAAGGAGGGCCGGAGTGATAGATACCCCGTAGATCGTGTAGGCAAAGATGGCGTTATCGAGCACGGACCGCATTTTAATAGCCAGGAAAAAGGCGATGACACCGAGGATCACGACAAAGACTTTCTGGAGAGCGACCATGGTGCTCTGCTTGGCCTCTTTATTGAGAAAACGCTGATAAATGTCCCTCATGATGTTGGTCGATGGAGACAGGAGGTAGTTCATCCCGGTCGAGATGACAACGGCACAGGCCGCCCCCAAAAGGAGGACTCCGACCGGCCAGGGCATGAGTTGTCTGGCGGCCATGAGGACGATTTTCCCTCCTTCTCTGGGTATGGATAAATCCATCTGTCCCTGGAGTTTGCTGAAGGCGAAAACGGCGATGATGACGACTACTGTTTCCACAAAGACAGTCCCGATCGTCCAGAGGAAGGCGGCTTTTTTAGCTTCCTTGGGGGATTCGGCGCTGTAGAACTTCTGGTACATGCTCTGCACTCCCATGAGCAGGAACATAGTCGCCAGAAAATAGCTGCCGACTTTCAGATAGGGGTGTGCTCCAAACTGTTCGTTGACCAGAGAAAAGTAGCCCGGGGGCAAAGCCGCTTTGGCTGCTTTAAGCCCTCCTGCGGCAAAATAAACAAAGGGTGTAGCCAAAATGCAGGCCAGAACGATGATGATTCCGTTGGGCAGGTCCGTGTAGGCGATAGCGATCATCCCTCCCAGAGCCGTGAAGAGGATGACGAAGACCGCTGCGATTAATATCCCTGTAGACTCCGGTATGGCCCCGTCGGAGGCGACGTTGAGAATAAAACCCCCGGCGACGAACTGGTAGGAAACGATGACGGTGAAGGAGATGAGAAGGGCGACGGCTCCGAAGAGACGGGCCGCCGGACCGTAGCGCTCCTCGAGAATATCACCGATTGTGTATTGGCCGAAAGTTCTGATTTTACCTGCCAGAAAGTAGATGATGATGATTCCGACCCAAGCGCCTGCCGCCAGCCAGATGGCGGAGAAACCTGCCTTGACGGCAAATTCCGCTCCGGCGATGAATGTGCCCGAGCCGATCCAGGTGCAGATGAGAGTGAAAACCATGACATTTGTCTTCAGCTTCCGTCCTGCAACCATAAAATCGTCCTGGCTTTTAACGCGCTTGGCCCGAAGGAAATTGAGCCCTAAGAGAACGAGAAGATAGGCGAGGATGATATAGAGATAATTCGACATGCCGTCCTCCTTCCTTGAATTCTATTGCTTTATATCAAATTCCCTACAAACAGACAATTAAAATTTGATAGTTCCAAGACGGGGTCAGGCTTTGAAAACTTGGATAACTTCCTTTTCTTTTCTTGGCCTCGAGGTCGATAGGCCAGATCCTCTATTTATGATCTGATTCCTTTGAGACGATTTTACAGAATTCTTTTCCAACTTTTCAAAGTCTGACCCCGTCTTGAATAATCTGGGACAATCCCCAATCTCTTGAGTAGATTTTTCCGAAGTCGGGCGACTGATATGTTCCCGAACCTAACTTTTTCGTTTCAGGAACTTGAGCTTGAGGTAGACGAAGGCCATGATTGTGTATCTTTTTATATCCCCTAGAGAGCGGATGTTTTTAATTATCTGAGGAATTTTTCTGAGGATGGAGACTCCACCTGAGCTGAACGACCAGCGGAAAACGAGCTCACTGATCTGGGCCCAGCTGAGCCGGTCGACATAAAGAGGGACATCCCCTTGGGCTGTGGGCAGAGTGACGATTTTGGATCCGTGTTTTTTGACCCATGAGAAATCAGGAGGAAGAATGCCCTGTTCCTTGGCCAGTTTTTCCAGCGGTGTACCGGGATAGATGTGAAGGATAGCGATACTTCCCTCGATCCGATCTTTATATTGCTCGATAATCTCTATGGTTTCCTGGGCTTCTTCCCAGGTTTCGGTCGGATGGCTGAAGATGAAAAAGGTATTGGGGACAATGCCCAGCTCCCGGCACCATTCCACTGTTTTATGAAAATCCTCCATATCGACCTTTTTATTGACGATTTCACTTCGCACCCTCTCCGAGCCGGCTTCCAATCCGAAAGAGAGATGAAAAAGCCCGGCTTCTTTCATCTTGGCCAGAAGCGGCTTGTCGAGAATATCCATTCTGACATCGCATTTCCAAAAGATTTTCAGATTGCGTTCGATAATGAGGTCACAAATCTCCTCCACCCTTTTGGGGCTGGCATTGAAGGTGTCATCGAAGAAAAAGAACACTTGCGCCTTGTATTTTTCTTTCAGGAACTCGATCTCCTCGACAACATTGCGCGCACTCCTCATGCGGACGGCTCTGCCCCAGTTGATGGGCGTCGCACAGAAATTGCAGTTGAAAGGGCAGCCGCGGCTGGTCATCATGTTGATGGCGGGCAGAAGCCCCTCTCCCGGTACTTCGAAGACAAAATTATATTTTTCGAACGGCACTAGGTGGAAAGCTGGGTAGGGGAGGCCGTCAAGATCAAGAACCGGGGAACGGACAGGATTGGTTTTGATCCCGCTTTTTTCCCTGAAGGACAGTCCGTCGACAGACCGAAGCGAATCCAGGCTGCTCCCTTGCTCGAGTACCCGGCAGACCTCGACCATGGTCACCTCGCCTTCTCCCTTGACCACAATATCGAGTTCCGGGATGTTTTCCAGACAGTCCTCCGGGGCCATAGATGCATGGGGCCCTCCCAGGACCGTGACGGCAGCGGGGTGAACTTTCTTGGCCTCCTTGATGAGTCTGAAGCTTTGAAACCTGTTTTCGGTTGTCGATGTGACTCCGATGATATCCGCCTTAAATCCGAGGATTTCACCGCGTATCTGGCTCCATTTCAACTCCAGTATATCTGTCGGGACAATGCGGACTTCATGCCCTTCCTTTTCTAAAACAGAAGCGATATAGAGAAGACCCAGCGGAGGCATGGATGATCCCTTTGTCCACCGTTCGGCAAAGTATCCTCCCGGGGGCACAAAAAGTTGGATTTTCATTCTTCTGACTTTTCTTTATCCATCTTGACCGAAAAGATGCTGGTGATGCTGGGTTCGGCCATGGTGGTTCCGTAGATGTAGTCCGCGACTTCCATGGTTTTCGAATTGTGAGTGATGATGATGAACTGTGTCTGAGTTTTGATTTTCTTCATCAGATTGAGAAAACGGCTCAGGTTGGCCTCATCCAGGGCCGCATCCACTTCATCCAGAATGCAGAAAGGAGTCGGTTTGTAGCGGAAGAGAGCGAAAAAGAAAGCCAGACTGGTCAGGGTTTTTTCACCTCCGGAAAGAAGGCTCAATGTCTGAACCCTTTTCCCGGGCGGCTGGGCTACGATTTCCACACCGCTTTCCAGAGGATTGGATGGGTCGCTCAACTTGACTTCGGCGTTTCCTCCTTCGAAAAGAAGAGAGAAGACTTCTTTGAAATTGACATTGACGGCCGAGAGTGCCGTCTGGAACTGGCTTTTGCTCTCTTTGTCGATTTTAGTGATGGCTTCTTTGGTGGAATCGATGGACTGACGCAAGTCGTCCCTCTCCTGGATGAGGAAATCGTGCCGCTTCTCCTGGATCAGGTATTCCTCTTCGGCCATCAGGTTGACGTTGTCTATCCTCTGCAGCCGTTCCTTCGAAGTTCCCAGCTCCTCCTCGATGTTTTCATCAGGGATGATATCACCCGTCATTTCCTCTTTCACTTCAGAGAGTGTTTTTTTTGTTTCCTGCCAGCAGGATTCTTCGAGATTGACCAGATCCCGTTCGATCTCGGCCTTTTTGATCTCCGACTGGATGCGCAGATCCTTTCTTGTCTCATGCTCCTCTTTCTGGAACTCCAGCTTCTTCTCCAATTCCTGCTGTTCGACGTTCAATTCACTGAGCCTGGCCTCGCTCTCCGCCAGCCGGCCTTCATGCTCTTTGATCTCGTTCTCGAAGCGTCCGGAATCCTGCTCGATTATCCTCAAGGATTCCCCCGCTGATTTTTTCTGTTCTCCGGCGTCGTTGATATCTTCTTTGAGGACGGCCGTTTTGTGCTCGATTTGAGCGGTTCTCCCGGTCATGGTTTGGATGCGGTCATTGAGATTTTGGATTTTTTCGTCAAGGATATTGGTTTGTGATCTGAGTTCGTAGTAGCTTGTTTTTTCCAAATCGGCTTTTTCCTGCAGCTGAGCCAAGGCTTTTTCTTCTTCTTCGATTTTTCTTCTAAAAGCTCCGTCTCTGTCTTCGTGTTCTTTCACCCGATCCGACAGCGAGGCCAGTCTTTCGGCGGCCGAATCCTTGTCTTTGGCCAAAAGATCGATTTCCTTTTTAAAAAGTAAAACGCTCGTTTCCGTTTTTTCCCGGTCGGATGACGCAAAACCCTTCTCTCTTTCCTTGGCTTCGACGTCTCTCTCCATTTGCATGAGGAGTTTTCCGGTTTCCGCCTGGTTGATTTCGACGTTTTTCTTTTTTGCCCGGATGTTTCCGATCTCTTGTGAAAGAGGGGAGATCTGTTCTTCGAGTCTTTTGATCTCGTCGGCGAGGGTTTTGACTTCCTGATTGAGCACAAGAATGCCTTCTTTTTTTTCTCCCATTCTCAGCAGTCCCGAGCTGTGCAGAATATCTCCCTGTAAAGTGACGAAACTGGCGGAAGGATGCTTGATCCAGAGCTGGACGGCGGTTCGCACTTCTTTGACAATGACAGCGTCACTGATTGCCGTGAGGTTGTCCTTGATTTTGGAGTCAGGCCGGATTTTAGTCTTCAA
>CBFDBS010000208.1:0-4942 GCA_965603105.1 uncultured bacterium | reverse complement strand
CAGGTAAAGCCACGCGTGGTCAGCGAACTGAAAGATCAGATGCGCAACCAGGCAATTGATGAGTTTGTGGACCAATTAAGAAGCAAAGCGGATATTAAAGAAATCTAACGGACAACTTGCGGCGAGCTGTTTGTTAGGATCGCAAGCCGGCATAAAATCTCCTGCCACCGAAACCGTCCGGCACTCCCGTTTCCCGGCTGCCGATAGTTACTCGTGTCATCTTACCGGACCCTGCCAAAAAAAAGAAAACACGCCGGCCGTTTGCCTCTACGCGTTTTTTGTACTATACTTTATTTGACGGCCGGGCAAAAAGCGGGCACGGCAAAATCTCCTTTCCCCTTTTTTCTTTATAATGATCTTAACTGAAAACGGATCAAGAGCTATTCGTAGCGCAGGGCGCGGGCAGGATCCGTCCGGGCCGCCTTAAACGCCTGAAAGCTGACCGTCAGCAGGGCGACAGTCACTGCCAGCACTCCCGACAGCAGAAACAGCCAGAGGGGTATATTTGTCCGGTAGGCATAAGCGCTGAGCATTCTGTTCATGATGATAAAAGACAGCGGCCAGGCGACGGCATTGGCCAGGGCGAGCAGAATGACGAATTCTTTCGACACCAGGGCGATGATGGAGGCCATGGATGCACCCAGCACCTTCCTGATACCAATTTCTTTGGTCCGCTGCTCCGCTGTGAAGGCCGACAGTCCGAATATACCCAGACAGGAGATGAAGATAGCCAGGATCGTGAAGTATTTGAAAATGGTCCCTGCCCTCTGGTCCGCCTGGTACATCCTTTCGAAGGACTCGTCCAGAAAAAGAAAATCGAAGGGGAATCCCGGTGCGAACGCATTCCATGTATTTTCGATGTCCTTTAAGGTCCCCTCCGTGTTGTCCGCTTTGATTTTGACGAAGACGAAGGCGGGGCGCCAGACGTTTGTGTACATGGTGATGACCAGCGGTTCGATTTCGTTGCGCAGCGAACTGAGGTGAAAATTTTTAACCACGCCGATGATCTGTCCTTCGCGTTCCCAGATGGAAAATAGCTTGCCGACCGGATCCTCCATCCCCATCAGTTTGACGGTCTCCTCATTGACGATGTAATTTTCCCTGTCGGTGGGAAAATCGCGGCTGAAATCCCTGCCGGCCACAATCTCCATTTCGAAGGTCTTGATGTAGTCGAAGTCGGCGGAGACAAATCGTATCGCCTGGTACTGGTCCGGACCACGGCCTTCCCAATAGACCGGATTGACGTTACCGACCTGATTCGGCCGGCTGATCGCCGCCGTAACCTGCACGACGCCGGAATTCTGCAGGAGCTCGTTTTTAAAGGAATCGTAGCTTGCGGTAATCGCTCTATTGATGGGCAGGGAAATGACCTGTTCCCGGTTGAAGCCAAGATCCCTGTGTCTGATAAAATTGAGCTGCCGGAAGACAACCAATGTTCCTAAAATTAAGATGACGGCGATGGTGAATTGGAGAATGACAAGAGCCCTCCTCAGGAAGGGCTTTTTGGAATCGGACAGGTGTCCCCCCCTCAAGACTCTGATAGGACGGAAAGACGAAAGAAATAGGGCCGGATAGCTGCCTGCCGCTAGTCCCGTAAAGAGTGCGATCGCCAGAAGACCCAAGAGAATAAAAAGATTCCCTCCCGAGTTCAAGCGGAGGCTTTTCTGGGCCAGATTGTTGAAAGCGGGCAGCAGGAGAAGGACCAGGACAACAGCCAGAAAAAGAGACAGGACCGAAATGAGGATCGATTCTCCGAAAAACTGGCGGATAATATTTTTCTTCTGGGCTCCGACAACCTTGCGCATCCCCACTTCCTTAGCCCGTGTGCTTCCCCTGGCGGTGGCCAGGTTCATGAAGTTGATGCAGGCGATGATCAGGATAAAAAGGGCGATAGTGCCGAACAGATAGATATTGGTGATGCTGCCGTCTCCCACATCGGAATGGAGGTGGAGCCGGGTGATGGGCCGGATGTGCAGTGTCCGTTCGGTATCGACCCTTTTGTCGTATTCCATGACGATCCCGGCTATTTTTTCCTGAAGCGCTTCCGGAGACGCATTTTTCTGGAGGAGGATGTAGCAGGCGGATTCATAGGACCAACTGGTGTCGATTCCGTCTCCGAAGGTCCGGACCGGGGCCACCATGTCGAAGTCCAGATGAGAATTGGACGGCACATCTTTGATGATGCCTGTCACGGTCAACTGACTTGAACCGTTGATGGTCAAAGCCTTTCCCATGGCCTGTTCTTGTCCGAAATAGCGCTGGGCCGCCGATTCTGTAAGGACTATAGATTCAAGGGCCGAGAAGGCCGATTCCGGATTCCCTTCGACAAAAGGAAAGGTGAACATGCTGAAAAAATCCGGATCGACAAAGGCTGTAGCTTCATTGAAGCTTTTGTCTTCATAGGCCGCCATAATGTTTCTATTGGCTATCCGCGTGGCGTTTTCGATCTCCGGGTATTTCTCTTTCAAAAGCGGAGCCAGGGCCCAGGGACTCGACGACCACCATCTCCCTTCTTCGTTGACCGAGGTCCTGTAGAGCTCTTTGTGGTTTTGGTGGAAGCGGTCATAGCTCAGCTCGTCCCGGATCCAGAGCAGGATGAGCACGCAGCAGGCCATGCCCACGGCCAGCCCGGTGATGTTGATGAAGGAAAAAGCCTTGTGTTTCCTGATATTTCTGAGTGCAATTTTTAAATAATTGAAGAACATGGGGATTCTCCTTGGTTTATTATTGACGGCTCAAACGAAAGCCGTCCTTTTGCTTTTGTGTGCAGATAATATTTAAACTCAAACTGTTCTCTATGAGTTTCATCCAGGATATATAGACTCGATAAATCATAAATTGTTTACACTTCCTCAATCCGGAATGGTATTCTTCCCGATGGCGTGGAGAGAGGATGTCGAGTGCAGATTCCGTTCATGATTTCTGACTGTCGGATCGGGATCATTGTCTATAACCTGAACAAGAGGTTGAATAGCCCCGGGCTATTCTTTTTCTTGATTGTCGATGTAAACGAACGGCTTTTTCAGCCTCTCTTGGGTATGAGGGATAAAGTCGATGGTTATTCCGTACTGGCTGTGCTGCCATGAGTCCTCGAGACCGGCAGCGATCACCTGCCTGTAGCGGGAGAGGGCATCCTCTCTTTGTCCCAGAAGGTCCAGCATGTGGCCTTGCCAGATGAGAGCCAAAAATTTGTAGCCTTGGTTATCCTGCTCTTCTGCGAACGCCTGCATCCTTTCGAAGACAAAAAGGGCTTCCCAGAACTCTTTGACATCATAGAGGGCGAATCCCATCCTGAGAAAGAGGACGGTTTTGTCGAACGATTCGATCCACTCCCGCGAGTACTTCCCGGTTAGCTCTTCGCTGTCCTTTTGGCCCCAGCTGAGTGACCGGATGAGGTACTCGGGTGAGGTTTTCCTTGCTTCATCCCAGCGGACGAGATCGTCTTTGTAGGCATCCACATCCTCTGGCGAAACCTTGGGGAGTTTTCGGATAAAATTCCTGAGCTCTTCAAAAAACCTGTCCGGCTCCTCATCGTAGATCCCGTGGGCGGCTTTCTCGAAGATGATCATCCGAGCCGAAGGATGATTCTTTTTAAGGACATCCTTTTTGATCTCGCCCCAGGTGAGATCGTATTTTCCCTCCAGGATCAGTGTGGGGATGGGATTTTTTTCGAAAGCCCCCTCCAGGTTGATCCGCTGGTAGCTGGAGTTCATGATGCCGTTAAAGTTTTCGTCCTGCACCCATTCGTAGAGAGCGATCTGAGACAGCCTTTCCCGTGAAGGCTTGTAGAAGTGCTGGCGTTTCCAGTCCCCGTTCAAAAAATTGTTGTAGACGATAAGATTGATGTATTCGCTGTTGGACATTTCATTTTCTTTCCTGA
This sequence comes from uncultured bacterium, assembly GCA_965603105.1. Classification (GTDB taxonomy): domain Bacteria; phylum Acidobacteriota; class Aminicenantia; order Aminicenantales; family Aminicenantaceae; genus CBFDBS01. The sequence continues at coordinate 1,062 of CBFDBS010000208.1, read as the reverse complement.
ATTCAGCCAGAGCACGGCTAATCTCTCTCTTTTTTTCCCGCTCTTCATCGGAAAGATATTCGTTCTGGCGGGAACTTCCGGTGTCCTTCCACATGGCGGGTGAGGAACCAAGGAGGATCAATCCCGCCACATTCTCGGGAAAATTGACGGTGTAGTACTGAGCCAGAAATCCGCCGTAAGAGTATCCGAGCACGACCCATTTGTCTATGCCCAGAGCTGTGCGAATTTCATCCAGGTCATTGACCGCCTGATCGACGGAGTAGCCCTCTTCTCCGGATTCCCAATCCGAGAGGCCGCAGCCCCTCTGGTCGTAATAAATGATCCGGGCATATTTTTTGGCCCGGGAAAACCAGGGATGGAAGTAGTGGTGGGTTCCCCCTGGTCCGCCGTTGATAAGAACCAGTGGAGTTCTTCTTCCTTCCTCTTCTACGTACAGCTCCGCTCCGCCGACGTCGATGCGCTGTTTTTTAAGCCTTTCGATTCGATCGCACCAGCGGAAAACATCCGGAATTTCGGTGTGCACTTCGGATTCGAGATGGACCACCCGGTCTAAAATGGATTCTTGTTCCGCCAGTTCCGTTTCATAGGGTGCCGGCCCTTTCGAACAGGAAACAGACAACAGAAGCGGAAAAAAAAGGAATAAAACGATGATGATAGATATGGCGGATAAACGTTTCATGATGGCTTCTCCTTCAAAAACAGTTCCGTTTTGGGGCCGCAACATAAGAGTACAGATACAACGCAATATTTTCAATCTTGGTTGACACTTGTGGCCACTTTTTTTTCTCTGTTCGTTGGAATCAGAGAAGGGATCGCTTGACTTGTTTTGAAATTCATTATGGAATGATGTCGCATGAAATCCATCGATCGCAATTGTGCTTTCAGGAAAACAAGGAGGAGAAAATTGAGCAGAATCTATTATTTTTTCCCTTTGGCTCTTTTGCTTTGTCTGACTGCTGGCTGCCGGGACAAGGCGGCGCAAACTGAGCTTGAAGAATTCAAAGTCCAGGCAGAGATTGAGGAGCAGAATAAAACACTTGTCAAACGTTATGTCGAAGCTAT
>CBFDBS010000207.1:0-4942 GCA_965603105.1 uncultured bacterium | reverse complement strand
TTGCATGGCCGGAGAGCTTTATTTATAATAGAAATTCCTGTATTGTTTCTAGGTGCATTTCGACAGCAGGTCTTCCTCATATTGGGCGAAGGATTGAAAAGACCCGCAGTGGAAATTAATAATCTTAGTACGAGGAGTTAGAATGAATTTTTCAAAATTCGAGGATGTTATCAAGTTCGCCATTAAAAAAGAAGAAGCCGCCTACAGGTCATACGGTGAGATGAAAGAGATGACAGAGACTCCCGGACTGCAGGAGATGCTGGCCGATCTCCAAGCCGAGGAGAAAAATCACAAGAAACTTCTTCAGGATATATCTGAATCCAAAATCGAAGATATCGGGGTTCATGATGTCATCGATTTGAAAATCAGCGATTATCTCTCTGAAGAACCACCTTCATCCGATATGACCTTCCAGGATCTGCTCATCCTGGCGGCAAAAAAGGAACAGGAGGCCGTTGATCTCTATTCCGGAATGAAAGACGCCGCCGGTTCGGATGATCTGACCAAGCTGTTCGATTTCCTCATTGAGCAGGAGAGATCGCACAAGTTGAAACTGGAAACGGAATATGAAAAATATGTCCTTGGAGAAGGATAATAACAATCAACTGAAGTAAGGAGATAACGATGGAAAAATGGGAATGCACAGCCTGCGGATATATCTATGACCCTGAAAAGGGCGATCCGGAGAATGGCATCAATCCAGGCACATCATTCGAGGACCTTCCCGACGACTGGACCTGTCCGCAGTGTGGAGTGACCAAAGATTTTTTTCAGATGATTTAACTCTCTAAAAAGACACGTCAGCCGATGCGTATTGTTATTGTAGGCAATGGTCTGGCCGGAACGATATTTGCAAAGACAGTTCGTGAGAACGATTCTCAGGTCGAAATCGACATCTTTGCCGAAGAAAAATACCTGTACTATCCCCGGCCGAATCTGATTGAATTTATGGCTGGGCATCTGCCTTATGACCGGTTGTTTGCCTTTCCGGAGGAATGGTACCGGTCTCACAGCATCGGTCTTCATCTGGGCCGGTCCGTAGAGAAGATAACAGCCGGGACGGGCGAAGTTTTGGTGCAAGGAGGGGGCAAGGAAAAGTATGATATCCTCCTGCTAGCCAACGGCGCCAGCTCTTTTTTCCCCCCGTTCAAAGGAGCCGACAAAAAAGGAGTTTTTGCTTTACGGTCCTTGGGTGATGCCATTAATATCCTCGATTTTGTCGAAAACCGCAGGAGTGTTGTGATCATCGGCGGAGGGCTTTTGGGACTTGAAATCGCCCGGGCCTTGCGGTCACGGGGCTTGGAGGTTAAAATCGTGGAGTTTTTTCCGCGTTTGCTTCCAAGGCAGCTCGACACCCAGGGAGCGGACATGCTCAAAGGCACGATAGAGCGGATGGGAATGGAAGTCCAGTTAGGCAGGACTACCGAAGAGATTCTGGGGGATGATGAAGTGACGGGAGTCGCTTTTAAAGGAGGAGAGAAGCTGGATGCGGAAGCCGCTGTGGTTGCGGCCGGGGTGAGACCCAATATTCAACTGGCTCAGGAAGCCGGATTGGAAGTGGATCGCGGAGTCGTCGTCGATGATTATTTGAGGACGAGCCGGAAGGAGATTTTTGCTGCTGGGGACGGAGTTCAACACAACGGTCGGCTCTACGGAATCATTCCGGCGTCCTTCCAACAGGCAAGAACAGCCGCGGGGAACGTTTTCGGTCTTGAAAACACATATACAGGGACTGTCTTTTCGAACACCCTTAAGGTAGTCGGAATCGACTTGACCTCTATCGGAAACGTAAATCCTGAAGAAAAGGGAATGGAAGAAATCCGTTTCGAAGATAGAGAAAAAGGGATTTATAAAAAAATTGTCCTTGAAGGAGGAAAAGTCAAAGGAGCCATCTGGATGGGAACGAAAAAGGGGGTCAGTGAGATCAGCCGGATCATCTCCCAGGAAAAAGATGTAGGGAAATGGAAGGCTTCTCTGCTGGATGAAGGCTTCGACTTGTCGACCTTATGAAAATCAGAATTATTGGTGCAGTCCTTCTGTTTTCTCTTTTCGTCACTCATGCCCCCGGCGCTACAAATGGATTTTTATCCTTTGATTATTCGCAAGGCCTTTCGAAAGACGTAGAGGAGGCAGGTATCTTTCATGGAGTCCAGATCGGCCTCATTTTTTCCGGTTTGATTTCACAGGCTATCGGCTATTCAGCCGAACTCCACTATAGAGATGGCCGTCTTGAGGCGCAGGAGGCATGGCTGAGCTTATTTTCGTCTGAGTCCTTCAGGTTCAAAATGGGATTGTTTTTGGTTCCTTTCGGCAAATACAATTCATCCCGGAGACCGTATGAAACCCTTCTTGTTCACGCTCCGTTGAATATTGAATACACCTTTCCCTCCTATTGGAGGGATATCGGGGCAGTGGCGGAAGGGAGAATAGGAAGTTTTGGTTATTCCGCCTACCTAGGAAACGGACTTGCTGAAGGGGCGAGTTTGAGTGAGGGACAGCAGTTCGAAGACAACAATGCCAACAAAAGTTTGGGGGGGAGGATCAGCTGGTTTCTCAGTCAGGCATTTGAGGTGGGATATTCCTATTACCGGGGGAAGGCGGATGACGCCGATGAGAGGGAGACAGTTCTCCATGATGTGGATGTGTCGTGGAACGATCAGAGCTTTCAAATTCTGGCTGAGTACACAAGAGGCGGCATGGATAATCCCGAAAGCTTTGAACGGGGGGAGGTTGAAGGCTTTTTTGTGCAGACCTCAATCACTCTTCAGAGTTTCTATCCGGTAATAAGCTTCCAGAATCTGAAATATTCGGACCTCTTTCATGGACAAGGATTTCTTCCTTCCGGAGAGGCGGGCGATGGAATCGATGTGGACCGGAGCCGTTGGACCTTTGGAGTCGTCTATGCACCTGCTCAGGGTGTACTCTTCAAGCTGGAGTACGACATGGACAAAGATAAACTGACCGATGTCAAGGAGAACAGAATCACCTTTCAGGCCGCCCTGCGCTTTTGAGCTTGTTTGCTCTTTTGACTTCTGATAGAATTTTGTGTCTGTCGGACTAGGCCCTTTACAGAAATTTCAGATAGCCAGGATTATTCACGGATCAAGGTTGTTGGAGATGCGAGGCGAGGAGGATGAAGCTGTGGTACTTCACCGCGAATCCGACGTAACGAAGCAGACATCGAGTGAGATTGGCCCGCTTGGAAGGTTAAAAATGGCGATTTTTTATAGAAAGAGCAAATAGAAAAGAATGCTCGGAGTAATTCATCTCGTAACTGACTTGTATAAAGTAAAGACTGAAAGGGAAGAACATCGCCATTTTTTATGAATAATTCAGGCTAGCCGATTGAGGAGAAGTATGAACAACTTGGTTGTAGTCGGAACCCAGTGGGGAGATGAGGGGAAAGGCAAGATCATCGATCTCCTTACACCCTCCTTCGGAGTTGTGGCTCGATTTCAAGGAGGACACAACGCAGGGCATACCGTATATGTCAAAGGTAAGAAAATAATTCTTCATCTCATTCCCTCGGGCATCCTCCACAAGGATACACTCTGTCTTATTGGAAATGGTGTTGTGCTGGATCCGCAGGCTTTCCTGGATGAACTTTCAGGATTGAGAGAATTCGGAGTGGAAATCAATGACAATCTCGCTGTCAGCAAAAATGCCCACTTGATCCTCCCTTACCACGGTTTGATCGAATCCATCAACGAGGAAAGAAGAGGAAACAGGAGGATAGGAACGACCTGCAGAGGAATCGGACCCGCCTACACGGATAAAGTGGCCCGCCGCGGAATCAGAGCCGGAGATCTGTTGAACAGGGCGGTACTGGAACAGAAAATAAGAGACAATGTGGAGGAAAACAATATCTATCTCGCCCACTTCAATCGTCCTCTGCTCGATGCTCGAAAGCTGATTGACGATTATCTGCGCTACGCCGCTCAGATTGAAACATATATTAAAGATGTCTCTTTACTCCTCGATGACAGCATACGAGAGGGGAAATCCGTTCTGTTCGAAGGAGCCCAGGGAGCACTGCTTGATATCGACCATGGAACCTATCCCTATGTCACATCGTCTAACTCGACGGCCGGCGGCGTCTGCGCAGGCCTGGGAGTGAGTCCGGATAAGATCGGTGCCGTATTGGGGATTACCAAGGCCTATTCGACGCGTGTCGGAGGAGGAGCATTCCCCACTGAAATCCAGGATGAGACAGGTGAATTTCTTCTCAAAAAGGGAAATGAATACGGCTCTACCACTGGCCGTCCCAGAAGGTGTGGCTGGTTCGATGCTTTTGCCGTCGGATACTCCTGCAGGCTGAACGGGATCAAGCAGATGGTCCTGACAAAGGCCGATGTCCTGGATGGAATAAAAGAAATAGAAGTGTGTGCGGAATATAAGTATAAAGGGCAGAGATTGCGGAGCTTCCCGACGGAAAGCTGGGTGCTGGAGCAGGTGTCGCCTGTCTATAAAAAAGTGAAAGGCTGGAATGCCTCTCTAAGGGGAGTGCGGGATTTTGACTCTTTCCCGCAGGAATTCATCGACTACCTCAAGCTCATCGAAGAGCTGGTTGAAGTGGAGGTGTCCATCGTTTCCACAGGTGTGGAGAGAGCGGACACTGTTTTTCACGAGGAAAGGACCAGGTCAATTTTTGACATGGATTCTGTCATGAGAAGAATCTGTGAATGATTCGTAAACATCATCAACGAACCTCTAGGCCGCCCTTTCAAAGGGTCAATATCTCAGTTTTGGAGATCCATGGAAGGGAGTCCAATTGATTGACATGCAGAATCTTTAATGGTAGATTACTGAACGACTGACAGATACAGTAATGTTAATCGGGAGGGCCGCAGATGCCAACAAAGAAAAAAGTAACCAAGGCGACGAAGGCGGTTGCAGCCAAAAAAACAACTAAAGCTGCACCGAAAAAAGCGGTGAAAAAGGC